>JAYVCI010000191.1:0-11456 GCA_043750035.1 Chitinophagaceae bacterium | reverse complement strand
GACCTCTATTCTACCATTGAACTATGCCCGTTTATGGATAAAGTAAGCCATAAACGGTTGTTTATGGCTTACTCTTTTTGTGGTTAATTACTTTAGAATCTCGGTAACCTGCCCAGCACCAATGGTACGTCCACCTTCACGGATAGCGAAGCGAAGACCTTTTTCCATAGCAATGGACTGAATTAAGTTAACGGTAACAGTTACGTTATCACCGGGCATAATCATTTCCATGCCATCAGGCAACATTACCTCACCGGTAACGTCAGTGGTACGGAAATAAAACTGAGGGCGATATTTATTGAAGAAAGGAGTGTGACGTCCACCTTCATCTTTGCTTAGCACATATACTTCAGCTTTAAAATCTGTGTGGGGATTAACTGAACCTGGTTTGCAAATAACCATACCACGACGGATATCGGTTTTCTCAATACCACGAAGCAATAAACCAGCATTGTCGCCAGCTTCACCACGATCTAAAAGTTTGCGGAACATCTCTACACCAGTACAAACCGATTTCAAGTTTTCAGCACCCATACCAATAATATCAACAGGCTCGCCAATGTTAATTACACCACGTTCGATACGACCTGTAGCAACAGTACCACGACCAGTGATAGAGAATACATCTTCTACGGGCATAAGGAAGGGAAGATCAACTGCACGGGGAGGAACAGGAATATATGAATCAACACTATCCATTAGTTCCATAATTTTTCCTACCCATTTGGCATCACCGTTAAGTCCACCTAAAGCTGAACCACGAATGATTGGAATTTCGTCTCCTGGGAAATCATATTTATTAAGCAACTCACGAATTTCTAGTTCAACCAAATCAAGTAATTCTTCATCATCAACCATGTCCACTTTGTTCATGAACACTACTATACGAGGCACACCTACCTGGCGGGCCAAAAGAATATGCTCGCGAGTTTGTGGCATTGGGCCATCGGTTGATGCTACTACCAAAATAGCCCCGTCCATTTGGGCAGCACCTGTAACCATGTTTTTAACATAGTCAGCGTGACCTGGACAGTCTACGTGGGCGTAGTGACGGTTTGCTGTAGAATATTCTACGTGGGCGGTGTTAATAGTAATACCGCGTAGTTTTTCTTCAGGAGCTGAGTCGATAGATTCGAATGAACGAGCTTCTGATAATCCTGCATCGGCTAGCACTTTGGTAATGGCAGCCGTAAGGGTGGTTTTACCATGATCTACGTGACCTATGGTGCCTATGTTCACGTGTGGTTTTGAACGGTCGAAATTTTCTTTTGCCATTTTAGTAGAATTTAATTTTTGTTAGTTTTTATTTATTGTTTTGTTGTTTTTCTTTCTGTCTTTTTGAGCCATTGAGCAGGATTGAACTGCCGACCTCTTCCTTACCAAGGAAGTGCTCTACCACTGAGCTACAATGGCTTTCGCCTGTGATTTTTCGCAGCAGCCAAGCATGGTTAAAGCTTGGATTTGAGCGGGAGACCAGGTTCGAACCGGCGACCTACAGCTTGGAAGGCTGTCGCTCTACCAACTGAGCTACTCCCGCAGTGTTATTTTTAATTTCCAATTTCACATTCGTATATGTAATATCTTCAAATCAAAATAGATGTGCAGCGTGGGGAGAGAAGGATTCGAACCTTCGTAGATTTCTCAGCAGATTTACAGTCTGCCCCATTTGACCGCTCTGGTATCTCCCCTTTTTAGGAGCCACTTGCCGGGATCGAACCAGCGACCTACTGATTACAAATCAGTTGCTCTACCAGCTGAGCTAAAGTGGCCTACACCTTGTTTTTCAATACATTAAGAACTAAATATGGGCATTCCTGCCCAAAAAAGGACTGCAAATGTAGAGCTATTTGTATTAAAAACAATACAGGGCCTGCAAATTTCTTGATAAGCCTTTGATAAAATTTTCTACTCGCACTCTTTTTGCTTGATTTACAGGGAATAAAAATTTGAGTTTTTATTGTGGAATAAATTGATAAACGCACACATTGAGAATTTATCTGGGTGATTTTATCAATCTTCTTTTTTTAGCAATCGTAATTTTAACATTAAAAAACGATGCTTAAATCAATTGCCATGGGAATGAGGTAGCCTCGAATGATATGTGTGGGTTGATTGTTTAACTTATTATAATCTACCACTATATTATTATTTACATTGAAAAAGCCCCAACGCATCATTGCACGAAAACCGCACACATCACCAGAATACTGGTATCCCAATAGACCGCTACTGTTCCATTTATGTGGATTTACATATTTGTTAAAAAAATCTTCTTTGTATCCGCCCGGGTCAAAGTATACGGGGAATGGGTCGTTTGCTCTATAAAATTCCAAACTGATTAAGTAGTTGACATCAACACCGAACAAAACCTGATGCTTTTGTTTATTGGCTATATCCCAAACCAGCATCACTGGCATTTCCAATCCAAATGTGGTAATACGTTTGAAGCGACCATCCGAACTTTTGGTGTAACTATCTACCCTGCCTTGATTATTATATATATAATTTTTAGCAGTATCCTTCGGGCCTTCGTAATAATTATAACCACTGCCACGGTAAGAACCGCTAATCTCGAACTGCCAGTACCAGTTTTTTATTTCGTGACGACTGTAAAAGGGTTTAAAAATATTTACCATTCGCTGCCTTGAATAAAGGCTAGCCGAAAAACCTGTTTGTGGTTTTGCAGAATACCGTACACTGTCTCCCTGCACATTAAGTTTGTTGCTGCGGTACCAACCTGTTGCTATTCCAGCGGTAACACCAAAATGGTACTTGTCTTCCTCCTCCATTTTTTGGGCACTGGCAAGGGTGCCGAAGGTGAGGGTGATAATTAGAAATAAATTTTTCTTTTTCACAATATCAAAGGGCAAATTTACAAACTGCATGAATACAAAACACCATAGCAAACATCAACAAGATATTAATATCAGTGAATAGGTTGCTTTGGTTCAAAAATAAGTTATTCAATTGCGATTATTTTGGATATTGTATAACTAAAAAACTTCCCCCAAATTAAAGAATAACCCATGTGCCCCGGCTGCTCCAAATCCATAAGTAACAATTAAATTGATATTCGATTTTTTGTTAACCTTGAGCCTAACACCGGCACCATAGCCCCCTTTCAAATTGTCGAACTGATTGGTGCCCATATTGGTTACACTTTGCACATTTGCGAATATAACACCACCCCACAATCCATTACGCGTTACGGTAAAACGGTATTCCGATTCCAGGTACAACATATTTTTGCTGCGGAAACGCCCAGCAATGTATTGTCGGCCTGAATTTGCATAAGTATCTCCGCCAGTGCCAGGAAGTGTGAAATAAGGAGGCTTGCCTCCAAAGGTGAACCAGTTGAAGTTCCAAAAAGCCAGAAGGTTTTTGGAGTTTGCAGGCAGTTTTATATATTTTCTAAAATCCAAATACAATGATTGCCAATTATTATCACTACCCAAACCCTTAAAATTTTGCTTGAAAAGAATATTGGCATAGTTGCTATTAACTGGGTTGTTGGCATTTCGCCTGGCATCATACAGTAAATTTATGGCAAGTCCTGAGGCAATATTTCTAGTTGAACTATCATATTGACTATAGGGAGTACTAATATAGTTGTTTTTTGCATTTTGGTCTTTTATTTTGAAATAATAATCAAGGTTATAACCAGCCCCTGCCAAGAAATCGTGAGCCAGCCTTTTTTGAAACAATTGATAAAACCTAAAGTAATTATAATAAATTCTATCTGCATCGGTTAATTTACTTTGTCCGCCCAAGCCGTATGTTTCTTGCGAATATAATTCATATCTTATATCGCTCAATAGATTTATTTTGTTTCCCTTGGTCCAAATATTGGAAGATAAAAATGTTGACAATTGCCCCTTCTGCGAGTATTCTATACTGGTATATATTACCGAGATATTTTGTTTGTGAACGCTGTCATTGTAAAAAGAGCAATTGAGGGAACCCCATAAACTAAAGCCGGTTTGTTGGGCATAACCAATGCTGGGTACAAATACAAAATAATATACGCCCGGCTTTTTTACATCACTGTCAAGGGAGTCCTTTTTTTTTCTGTGTGCCCATTTTCTAAATACATCCACCACATCTTTTTGTGCAACCACTGTATCGGGTTTTTTCAGATGGGTGGAGTCGTGTGCTTTTGATTGGGCGTTGCAAAATCCAGTAAAAAACATCAAGGCAATGACGCAGATAGTTCTATTATAAAATAATCGTGTTGAATACTTTAGGAGTTTTATTTTTGAAATATTAGATTTTCTCATTTAGTTAGCATAACAATTAATACTCCCAGTGGATACATAGTTTTAAAAAAAGGGGTATTAAAGGTTTAAAAAAATAGGATGAGAAATAAGCAGGTGCAAAAATAAGGTTATTTATATCACTTCTAACAATTTTTCCATTTGCATCCCTCTGGAGCCTTTTATAAAAATTGAGGCATTTGCAACAGGGTGTTTTGTCAAATGTTCAGCAAGGGCATCAGATGTTTCGAACCAATCACAAGGCAATAGGTTTTTTTGTAGCCCAAATGCTTTGCCGCATAAATATACTTTATCTGGGTTTAAAGCTAAGATTAATTTAGCAATGGCTTCGTGTTCTTCATTTTCGAATGCTCCAGTTTCGTACATGTCGCCAAGCATTAGTATTTTACTTTTGTTAGGTATATCCATACCCATAAAATTTTTGATAGACACTTCCATGCTGCTGGGGTTTGCATTATAGCAGTCTACTATAATATGGTTGTTGTTTCTTTCAATTACCTGGGAACGATTATTGGCAGGTATATATTCTTCTATTCCTTTTTTTATTAAATCCAAAGGCAGTTTAAAGTAAAGACCAATAGCTATGGCAGCCATAATGTTTTCGGCATTGTAACTACCAAATAAGGGGGAGTTTATTTCGGTAGTATCTACCGCTAGTTTTATAGCAGGATTTAGGGATAGAACCTTTGCAGAATAATTTGCATCAGATAAGTCCAAGCCATAAGTTATTTTGTGCGTTAGCCTATTGGCCATCCTTGTTACGTATTCTTGTTGTAAGTTTACAAACGCAGTGCCGCCATGTTTTTGCAAGTAGTAAAACAATTCGCTATTGCCCAATGCAACACCTTCCAGGTTGCCAAAACCCTCCAAATGCTCTTTGCCAATATTGGTAATTAGTCCAAAATTGGGGTCAAATATTTCACACAGCTCAGCATTGTCGCCTACTTTGTTTGCCCCCATTTCTATCACGGCCAATTCAGTATCAGCAGGCATGGACAATAACGTGAGTGGTAGGCCAATATGGTTGTTCAAATTGCCTTTGGTTACATGCGTTTTATATTTTTGGTTTAGTACACTGTGCATCAGTTCCTTAGTAGTGGTTTTACCATTTGAGCCGGTAATGCCTATAAATGGGATATTAAAACTTTGTCGGTGGCGGTGGGCCAATTGTTGTAGAAACTTCAACCCATCAGGTACCAAAAAGATATTTTCAGAGTCGGCAAATTCAGCTTCATCTACCACTGCGTAGGCCGCTCCTTTATTTAACGCATCTTGTGCAAACGCATTCCCATTAAATTTTTTTCCATTTATGGCAATGTACAGGCAACCTTTTGGTAGGTTTCGTGAGTCGATGCTAATAGCACCACATTTTAAAAATATTTGGTAAAGTTCTTCTAAGTTCATTGATTAATTGGTTAGTTTAAATAGAAAAGTCCTGCAATTTTAGGCTTTGTGACACATTTGCAAAGCAATTTTTTTTAAGGGACTTGCAGTTAAATGGAAAAGGCAACTAAGTTTTTTTATTGGTTAATACATTGGATTGCCTTTTTCTTTGCTGCAAATTTAATAGGTGTTATACTTTCTGTATTAACCTATATTTGAAAAATATTTATGATAAAAAAAATACTTTTATTTGCCGCCATCATCTGTTTTTATGGCCAGTCATATTCTCAAATCAAGTTGTACCCAACACAACCTGACATTTTTATTAATCCCATAACAAACGATTTTTATCGAAATCCATTTAGTGGCGGAATAACTGCACCACAGTTTGCCACTATTGATGCAAATTTTGATGGGCGAAAGGATTTGGTAGTGTATGATAGGGTAGGGGCCAGCCTTTCACTATATGCTGATACGGCAAAAAGTGGAACCCCGCTTTGGGCTTACGATGCATTTCTTACCGCCAAGTTTCCAAAAATAAACAACTGGTTCCGCATGGTAGATTATGATAGAGATGGGGATTTGGATATTTTCACCAATCAGTATTCCGATATTATTGTATATAATAACAAATCAATATCAGGCAAATTAATTTTCGAGAAAAAACCCGACTCATTATATAGTTTTATTGACTCCCTTATCTTTGGTTTTTCTACCATTAATCTTCCTTGTTTCACCATTATGTTTCCCGAAGTTAACGATATTGATAATGATGGCGACTATGATATTATTGTAACAGATTTATCAGGCGGACTCCTGAACCTATATCAAAATGTGCAGGTTGAGCGAAAATTGCCAAAGGATAGTTTGATGTATATGTATGCAGACCAATGTTATGGAGGTTTTTTTCTTCCATCGGGCGATAATAAAGTAGGGCTTGGGTATTCGTGCGATAGATACTATGATAGGCATGCACATGCTGGAACATGCATTACAGCTTACGATTTTGACAACGATGGTGATAAAGATTTACTATTGGGCGATGCTTTTTTATCGGAAGTATTATATGTTAAAAATGGCAGAAAAGACTATGGTTGGGCTTATGACACTGCAATTGCATCGGATACATTATATCTTCCCAATGAAGTGCCTGGTGCTGCTAGATCATACACTTTTCCAAATTCGATGTTGGTGGATGTGGATGGAGATGATATATTGGATTTGATAGTGGCATCGAATGATGAAAAAGTGAATGAAAATACCAACAATATACAATTTTTTAAAAATGTGGGGAGCAATAAATTGCCTGATTTTAAGTACCGCTCCAATAGTTTTTTGCAAGATCAAACTATTGATGAAGGGCATATCAACAATCCTGTATTTTTTGATGTGAATGGTGATTCATTAATGGATTTAATTGTGGGTACAGACGGTGACAACTTGATTAACCAAGACACTACTTCGGTATTGAAACTATATATAAATTCAGGCACCAAAAATAAACCAAAATATATATTAACAGATACCAATTGGCTGGATATGCGAAGCCAAAAAATAATATGGCCCCATCCTACATTTGGCGATGTGGATGGCGATAATTTGCCTGATTTATTAGTAGGACATTCGAAAGGAAAAATAACTTGGTGGAAAAATACAGGCTCTACATCTTTACCAGTTTTTACTTTGCAAAAGGATTCTTTTAAGGGGATAAATTTAAAAACCCCTATAGCACCCGCATTGGGCGATATAGATGGAGATGGGGACAATGATTTGGTTATTGGTAAATATAATGGTGAGCTAAATTATTATACCAATAACAATGGCGTGTTCACTTTGGTTACAGATACCTTTGGCAATATAAATGTATCGGATAGTTTTTTCGATTATGGTACTAATGAATGGACAATGATGCACAATGGCATGGCAGTTCCTGTATTATATGATATTGATAATAATGGCAAATTGGATTTGATTACAGGCAGTTATAAAGGAAGCCTGAGGATATATATGGATGCCTATAAATATATAAATACCGTAGCAGAAGAAACGGACAGTTTCCAGTTTAATTTTGTGAGCGATACTTTTGAAAATACCAAGTATAATACCTATATATCGCCGGCTATAGCTTTGCTTGATGGCGATTCGTTGCCCGATATTATTGTGGGCACAAAGCGGGGCGGGTTTTATTTCTGGGGCTCACAAAAAAGTACGCAGTTCAAATCAAGTATTAATATAACTAATGCAAACGAGCCGTTATCGTTTGAAGTTTTTCCCAATCCCACAAATAGCATAATCAATGTGTTAATACCCAAAGAAAATGGAGCCGTTCAAATATCTTTATCAGATATAGCAGGTAAGATAATTTTGAGCAGTAAAACTAAGGCGGGAAATTATATAAGCATTGATTTGCAAGACCAACCTTTGGGAATGTATATACTAAAAGTAGAAAACGACAGCGGGGCATCGGGCTACAAAAAAATTGTGAGAAATTAAATTCCCAAAGTCTCTTGCACGGGAACAATTTCGGCAAGGCCGCTCACCCAATATTCACGTCTGCTATTTAGGTCGAAGCATTTGTAGCGTTTGCGGGCTTTTTCCCCTTTGCGAAACAGGAAATTCTTATTATCTACCATTCTAAATGTTGAACCTGCGGCAAGCTCATCCAGCAAAATCCCTTTTTTGCGTTTGTCGTGGTTACGTAGGCTCTTAATTAACGAAGGGCTGCTACAACTAGAGGCAGCGGGGTCCGACATGTAATGGAGCAGGGCATGTTTTACATCGTCGGGGAAAATATGTTCTTCGATAAAGGGGTGCATGAGGTGCTTAAAATGCATTTTCCATTCTTTTCCATGAGGGCTCACATTGTTCTGGTGGTTTTTCCAGGTAAGCAAATGGGCAAGTTCGTGCAAAAAAGTGATGAGGAAAGAATAGGGGTTTAGGTCGTGGTTGATAGTGATAGCATGGAAATGTTCATCGGGCAATGCACGAAAATCTCCATATTTTGAGGCACGCCTTCCAGTGATGCGAATATTTACGGGGTGACTTTTTAACAGGCTGTTTACACGCTGCACAGCCGCATTGGGGATGAATTGTTCGAGTAGATGAAAGTTTTTCACAAAAAATTATTTTGTTGTTATAAAAAAAATGCCTTTAATTTGAACTTGTAAATCATTAACCAAATCCCAAGCAAATTTGGGTATAAAAAACCTTAACAGCATGAAAAAAATATTCACACCTGTGGCTTTGGCCGCTTTGTTATTTGTTGCCGGTTGCAGCAAAAAGAATCTGGAAGTCAAATTTGACCTCAACCCTAAAACAGTAGAATTCACAGTCCCGGTTACCCCACAAGCTGGCGACATGACCTTTGTATTAAACAAACTTGAATATAATTTAGATAGTTTGGCAAAAGCAAACAGTATTAGTATTTCTCAGATTAAATCAATTAAAATAGCCGAAATCTATTTAGATATCGTTGACCAGAATAACACCACTTTTAATATTGTAGATTGGGCTGAGGCTTTTTGTAAAGTTGATAACTTAGCTGAAGTAAAAATAGCTTCTAAAAATCCAGTTCTTAAAGACAATGTTCGCACCATTAAGTTGGATGTGGCGGATATTGAACTAGCTGATTATCTCAAATCAACTTCTGCACAGTTTCGCTTATCAGGCCATACCAATGCTCCCATAGTTAGCCCCGTTGAAATGCGAGCAAGGGTACGTTTGAATGTGGTGGGAGCACTTGTAAACTAATATAATTCAAAATAAAATATACTAAAAGAGCAGGCCAATTGGTCTGCTCTTTTTTTGTTATATGCAGCTGTTGTCACCGTTCTCCAAGAACGGTGACAACAACCCGAGACGATTTATAATCGTCTTGCACAGGGCTTGCGGTTTGTAACCGCACTAATACTTAATCTATCCTCCGTTGTTGCCATTCTCCAAGAGCGGTGACTATATATAAAGGCCTTCCGATAGCTTCCCGATAGCTATCGGGAGGAACTTTTGAACGGCGATACAAAAAAGTGAACCATGAAAACTTAGGACAAATTATATATGTTTGCACAACCATGAGTGTACGATGTTATATATTTATATATGGGCGTTAGAAATGAAATTATCGAAATGATTGGCGAGCATGCTCCATTGGCCGGGTTGCATCCCGATAGCTATCGGGACCTTCATTCTATTAAGAGTCGCCGTTCTTGGAGAACGGGGACAACGTGGTGTTCAACTCAAAAAACAGATTATTATGGGACAGGTATGTCCAGGCCTGAAAAGAACATAATGTAACCAGTTGCTTATTAGTGTAATATAAAATTAGGAGGGGGTAAAAATTAGGTTTTTAGAAAACCTTGCTATACTTTTGCATCCAACAAGGACATCAAAAAAATAGTTTTTAGAGGTGCCCTAATATATGAAATCACATATAAAAAATCTAGATGGTATCCGTGGCTTTGCGATTTTGCTGGTGCTATTTTACCATTTTTGCAGACTTATAGATTGGAAGTGGCCTCTGGGTCTAAATTTCATTATTGACATGGGGTGGGCGGGTGTTGATTTGTTTTTTGTACTGTCAGGCTTTCTTATTACCTCCATATTAATAGAGGCCAAGGGTTCAACTAATTACTTTAAGGCTTTTTATATGCGAAGGTTCTTTCGGATATTCCCACTGTATTATTTGGCATTGTTCATAGTTTTCATAATTGCACCGATTATTATCAATAATTATGGAAGCAACTCGTCTATAAATGAACACCAGCTTTGGTATTGGTCATATCTTGGAAATTTTTATTCCTATTTCGGCCACCTAAAAAATGATTACTTTTCAGTTTCACATTTTTGGTCTCTTTGCATCGAAGAACAGTTTTACATTTTTTGGCCATTAGTGATTTTTTTTACACCCAATAACAAAATTCAAAAACTAACACTAATAATGATTGTAATGACTTTTTTTATTAGGGCATTTTTTATTTTCTATTCAAATGGAAGGCTGGTCTACCATTTTACATTCACACGGTTTGACTTGTTATTTGCAGGAGCCTTTTTGGCTTCTTACGTAAAACAACCTACGGTTTCAATAGACCTCGGAAAGATTCTGAAGTATGGCTTCGTATGTTCTATTGTACTATTAATTACACTTTTCTATTTTAGGACAGCCTCTGCCTACGATTCATACATGCAGTTATTAGGATACCCCGCTGTTTTGATTGCGTCTTGTTTCATTGTTTATGAGGGATATACAAATCAAAGTGGACTTATTGTACGAGTTTTCAGTAGTAAGTTTCTAACTTTCTTTGGAGTCTACAGCTACGGCATCTATGTAATTCACGGCCTTTTACGTCCAACCTTTTTACGATATTACAATGAATCTATGCAATATTTTACTTCGCCTCTTTATAATAAAATTTTGTTTGTTGCTTTGGCCATTAGTTTAACAGTAGGAATTGCTTACCTAAGTTTCCATTTATTTGAAAAGCGATTCATCAGGTTAAAAAAGTATTTCAACTATTAATCTTCGGGGTACAAATACAAATAATAAGTGTACTCCAATACATAGATGGATGTCTCTCCAACCAAGGGTTCAGCTTTTTAGAAATCCTGCTTACCAAGCCATACAAAACACGTTTGAAAATAGTGTTTAAGTACATAACCAAACCCCCCAGCATATTTGAGGTAATTTACTTCTAGGTTGCTCTTCATGTTGTCGCCATGTGTGCCGTGAATCAGTTACTATGTAGGAGTTGAACATAGTAGCTGAATGTTGAACAGAAGATGATAGTCTCGCCCTTGGCGAGATCG
>JAYVCI010000190.1:0-14998 GCA_043750035.1 Chitinophagaceae bacterium | reverse complement strand
TGTAAATACAATTTGAACTTATCGGGGGTCAAAGGAAAGCATAAAAAATGATAAAATACCTAGGAAATCACCTAATTTTTACCTAGGAAATCTCCTAGGTAGTTTTTTTATTATTATACCGATACTGTATCGGCATTGCTTCCGATAGCTGCGGGATTGGGCTATTTTGAACTGAGCAATGGTATTATTGTACTTTGTGCTATATGACGATAATCATAAAGTGTTGGTGTGCCATATCATTTCCCAGTTTTTTTATATCCCCTTATTTTGTATCATAAATCAAACAGAAAAAAATTATCATAAAACAAAACATTTAATCATGAAAAACTCAATTAAAACATTGCTCATTGGTATTATCTTAATGGGCTTTAGTGCAAAAACTGAAGGTCAATCCAACCTCACTGTTACAGGCACTTTGTGGAGCTCAGCAAGTAGTCACACATTAACAAGTAGTACACCTACTTCTGAATCTTCTGCTGGTGCAAACGAAGCCGGCCTACCCAAAAGTGTTTCTTATGCAAATTATGAAATGCAAAATTTACTTGTGTCAAACAATCACACTCCAAGCTATAGCATGGACACAAGTTCGGAACTCTTTATTTACAATACTAAAAATTCTATTTTTATTGCAAATGAGTCTGACGAAGATTCTACCAGTGCAAAAGCTAACAGGCTAAGTGAGGATGATTTCTTTATGTGGGGCAATGAGTCGGATGAGAACAATATAGATTATTTTGCTATAGAAAAATCGATTGACGATGAAGATTATTTTGAAATAGGGTACTTAAAAACCACAGGGATACAACCTCCCGATTATAATACTGCAAGCCGCATACAATCCAGTGGCCCATTATACTATTATAGAATAAAGAAAGTAGATAATATGGGTAATGTAAAATATTCTAAAAGGCTAATCATTATATCGAACGATACTTCCAGTATGAGAAATATAAAAATTGCATCAAACAATAATAACAATAAAAATATAAAAGCAACTTTTTCATTATTCGAAAACTCAGTATATATGATATCTATCACAGATGCTAATGGTGCAATGGTATCAACAATAAATGGGGATGGCGTAAAAGGTGAAAACGCTGTAACATTAGATACCAAAAAATTAATAAAAGGTACCTACTATATATATATCACCAATGCAAAAGGACTTACCCATGTGTCTAATTTTCGTAAATTGAATTGATTTAAATTAATTACGAATTATTAATTACGAATTACGAATTGGCTGACGCCTGATTCGTAATTCGTAATTCGTAATTTTCAATTTACACTTTTCCCTTAAAACTTAACGCACTTCCCACTTCCCATACTTCCGTTGGCATCTATCTTTAGAACCCAGTATATGCCTGCTGGAATGGATTCAATTTCGGTTTGTAGTTTATTATTTGAGGCACTTTGGTTATATAAATCAATCACCAATTTTCCTGCTGCATTAATCAGTTGAATACGTGCAAGGCCATCTGCTTCAGCTAGCCAACTTATATTGAGTGTATTTTGAAATGACGGGTTTGGGAAAATATATAATTGGTACTTTAAATTACTGGGGTCGGCAAAAATACAAGTATGCCCAAGCAAGTCTATTTGATCGCCAGCCCAATCTCGCTGTTCATGCACAAAGGGAATAATACCTGGCAAATTGCGTTTGAGTCGAAAACCGGTGCGTGGGAAAGTTAGATCGGCACTCACTTTATTGCCCATTAGTGAGCCATCGAAATCATCATAAGAATAAAGTTCATTGGTATCATTATATACCGCTTCATCAATTAGCTGGTGCCACCGTAAAATAGTAGTATCAATATATTCAACCCTGAACTGCTTGTTGAGTATGCTGCACACAATATCATAATACTGGTTTTTCCATTCTTCCACACTAAATATTGCTTTAATAAGCGGGCGATCATCATAGTGATTGGTGGGCAGCAAATAATTTGCACCCACTAGTTTGCTAAGGTCGAACCCGTGTTTGTTTGGGAATGTTTCATTCATATCCCACGAAATCCACCGGATGGTGCCATCTGGGTGTTCATATAAATAATAATTATTTCCATTGGCCCAATAACTATCCCAGCTAAACACCAACTCTTCAAGAGCAAGTAAAGTTAAATATGCTTTTACATCGAACAACTTATTTAAACTGTCTTTAAAACCAACATTATTTGGATTGTTAATGATATATATAAAATGATTCAACTTGCTCCAGTCATCTGCACTGTTATTTGTTTTTAATTCAAGCCCACTATTATCTTTATACAGGCTATCTGCTGTGTCCATTGGGTTCAAATACGCTTGGCCTGTTTGGGCAGTTTTGTATAGGTTCCCATTATTAGCATTACCTCCATAATGGTCTTTCAAAAATGTTTTATCTACATTTTCAACCATCAAATATAAACCCCAATATTGGGCATTGATATATACTTTAGCATAAGAAGTTCGAGGTGCTAGCAGGCCAAGGTCTCTTATAAGCTTATAGCATATTGCTTCCCTCACAAATGAAGGGTCATCGGTACAATTATTCAAATTGAGGTTTTTCAGTCCGTCTAATTTTATATTCTTAAACACATTAATCTCTAATTTGAACGGTTTTTTAAACTTTACAGAATTTATAATATTAGAAGAATTTCCCCGCTGACGGATACCAATAGTATCCAATTTTACACCATCAAATTCCAATATACAAGGTCTGGAAATTTCAGGGTAGTTGTCAGGGTCATCCCTGTGGTTGTTATAGTCAGCTATAATACTGTCATACCAATGCGTGAGGTTTATGCTGATACGGATTTCATGCAATATATTATCGTTGAATACTTGCATACCCGATTGCGGTTTGGCAGGCAACCATAATAAAATAAAGAGTATTATATATAAATACTTCATGGCAATTTATGGGTAGTGTTTAGTTTTTTATAATATAACCCAAATTCTTTTCCTGTGCGGAAGCCCGCCAACAAACAAAAAGAAGTATTTTGGTTGATATTAAATATAGCCCGTTGGAAATCCATTTCGGCAAATAACCTATATCGGTTTTTATGCAAATACTCAGTGCCCAAATGCAAACCCGTACTAAAATAATTTCTGTTATTTTCTACAAAGGTAAAGTTTGCATTTATCCCTCCATAAAAATTTAATTTATAGGTATAGCCAAAAGGAATATAATAACTGCCGCCCACACCCAATCTTTGGATTTTGAACGGGCTGGTGGAAAGAAAAACCAACTCAGCATAGCGTGACCAATGCCTCCATTTAAGTGTACCAATTCTATAGTTAAATGCGGCAGAGGTAGTTTTTACATTTTTATATAATAGTGTTGACCAAAAATTAACCTGACTAAGCCCCAATCCCGCTGAAAAATAAACAGTTTTATAGGACAGCCCACGCACTGAATCAATCTCACTCCAATTATATTTTTGCATGCTGTGGTCATATTTTTTTAAAAGCAAGCTAAACGAATCACTTTGTATTACTTTCCCTGCCTGGGTATTCCCATTTTTCAATACCAATAAGTCTCTACTGGTTTTTTGAGAAAACACCAACACTGGCATGATAATCACCAAAAATGATAAAGTTAGTTTGAAGTTGTATTTTTTTTTCATTGCTAATTGCATCGAATATAAGTATGCGAAATATTGCTGATGTTAATTTGAATTTATATTAAACTTCTTAAGTACTTTGCTAGAAACTTGTGGGGCATGTGGGGCAATCTGGTTTGGGAAAAAGTTTATAACGCAGGCCCAAAATTACCTGTTGCACATTCCAGGCTGTTATTAAATATTCGTTGTTTGTTTTATATATCAAATAATTTGCTTCCACAGATAACGATTGATTTATTTTATATATAATACCAGCCTTAATACCCAAAGAAAATTTATCAACCTTATACTTGGCATTCACAAAAGTATGGGTGGTATCAGCTTTAAACACTGTGCTAGTGGTTTGTTTATTAATTCCATTCACAAAAAAACCATTTTGAACCCCAATAGTGATTCTTACTTTTTTGTAATCATAATATAAATGTAAAGGGATTGCCAGATAAGCTATCTGATACTCAAAATTAACAGTTTGCTCCATATAAACCACACCCGCACTGTCTTTATTGGAAATATAGTATGATTGTTTGCTCCCAATATTGGAATACAACAATTCAGTGCCGATACCTACTTTTTTAGAAAGAGCATAATTATAAAACAAACCCAATTGGTACGAGGGAGAACGGTATTCCCATTTATTCCAAAAGCGATACATATTATAGGTGCCGTGCATTTTGCTAAGCCCCATTCCTACTTTAATGCCCAGCTCCTGTTGGGCTTTGCTGTGATTACAAATTCCAATGGTAAAAAGAAAAAACAGGAAATACCTTGGTTGATATATAAATTTTATCATGCGGCAAATATACACAATTCGTAATTTATATTGTGCTACTTTTGCAGGCCACTACCACCATGCTACATATTACCCACACTGCCGATGGCAACCCTACACTCTATAGCGAGAAGTTTGCAAGCCACTACCATTCTTTGCATGGCTCAGTAGCTGAAAGTAATTATATATTTATTGAGCACAACCTCCATTATTATATAACAAAACACCAACCTGCCAGTCTCATTATGTTTGAACTGGGTTTTGGTACAGGTCTCAATGCCTACCTAGCTGCTGAATATGCACACAAACACAGCATACCTATAACTTATCATACTATTGAATTATATCCAGTGGCAAATGATATAATTGAACAACTACATTTCAATATATCCGATGTTCAATTATATAAACATTTACATACAGCTCCCTGGGAAAAAGAAATCCAACTCACTCCCTATTTTACGTTGCACAAACATGAAGGCGATTTTTGCAATTATGATATGATTCCCAATCATTATCATCTTTTTTTTATGGATGCTTTTGGTCCCGACCACCAACCAGAAATGTGGGAACCTATTATATTACAAAAAATATACGATTCGCTTTTACCAACTGGTGTACTTACTACTTTCTCAGCCCGGGGCAGCTTCCGGCGGAGCTTACAAAAACTGGGTTTCGAGGTGGAAAGATTACCTGGCCCTGAAGGGAAAAGACATATTACCAGAGCGGTGAAAATAGTATCAAGTATATAGTATCAAGTATAAAGTACCGATAGCTATCGGTATTGTCGCTGCTTCCGTTGGTGATATTTTGCAGTAGGGTATTGCTGCTGCTTCTGGTAGTATTATTGGCTGCCGAAGCTACTGTAGGCGTAAGCTGGTAGCAAATACCTGATACCTGATACTCACTACTTGATACTTTTGTCTTTATACTATATACTTTTGTCTATCTTCACGTATCTTTGCCGCTCAATATCATACGATTTGAAAACCAAAACTACTAAGCAAAATAAAATCAATATTATTACCCTGGGTTGTAGTAAAAACCTGGTGGACAGCGAAGTGCTGATGGGTCAGCTAAAGGCCAACGACATGGCGGTAGTGCATGAAGCTGAAACAGACGATTCGAATATCATAATCATAAACACCTGCGGATTTATTGACAATGCCAAGCAAGAAAGTATTGATACAATCCTACGTTACTCCGAAGAAAAAGCTGCGGGCAATATTGACAAACTATATGTTACGGGCTGCCTCAGTCACCGATATAAAGATGAATTAAATTTAGAGATACCCGAAGTGGATGCATGGTTCGGTACTTTGGAATTGCCCAATATGCTCAAAACTTTGGGAGCCGATTATAAACACGAACTCATTGGCGAACGCTTATTGACAACGCCCCCGCACTATGCTTACTTAAAAATCTCAGAAGGGTGCGACAGACCTTGCTCTTTTTGTGCCATACCTTTAATGCGTGGCAAACATGTATCAAGACCGATTGAATCACTAGTTACTGAAGCGAAAAGTTTGGTAAGAAATGGTACCAAAGAAATTATGCTTATTGCACAAGATTCTACTTTCTACGGTCTGGATTTATATGGCGACCGCAAGCTTGCCGACCTGCTTAAAAACTTGAGCGATGTAGAAGGATTGGACTGGATCCGGTTGCATTATGCTTACCCCAGTCAATTCCCATTAGATGCTTTGGATGTGATGGCTGAGCGTTCAAATATTTGCAATTACCTGGATATGCCCGTGCAACACGGCACAGACAAGATGCTTAAAATTATGCGTAGGGGAATTACCCGCCGCCGTACTGAGGAATTGATAGATACCATCAGGCAAAAAGTTCCGGGCATTGCATTGCGTACTACTTTGCTGGTAGGGCATCCGGGCGAAACAGAAGAAGATATTGCGGAATTAAAAGAATTTGTACAACAAACCCGTTTCGACAGGTTGGGTGTGTTCACCTACTCGCACGAAGATGGAACCCATGCCCACGCGATGGCCGATGATATCCCACAAGAAACCAAAGAAACACGGGCAGCAGAAGTGATGGAAATACAGCAAGAAATTTCGACACAAATAAATCAAGAAAAAGTGGGCAAAATGTTGAAAGTACTATTTGACCGCAAGGAAGGCTTGTATTTTGTGGGCCGCAGCGAATTTGATAGCCCTGAAGTGGACAATGAAATTTTAGTTAACGCAGAAAACAACTATATTCGCATCGGCGATTTTGCAGATATTAAAATTACACATACCGATGCGTTCGATTTATATGGAGAAGTTATACAATAAAAATACAAGTGCTCAAAAGCTCAAATAAATAACTATGTTACCAAACAAAGCACTAGTATCCACCAATTATTTTTTTCCAGGACAGAAAAAATTCTATAGAGGAAAAGTTAGGGATGTGTATCATATATCTGATAAATATTTGGTAGTGGTAGCGTGCGACCGTATTTCAGCATTCGATCATGTATTGCCCAAACCCATTCCATACAAAGGCCAGATATTGAATCAAATTGCAGCGTACTTTCTGGATGCCACCAATCATATTTGCCCCAACTGGAAAATAACTACCCCTGACCCCAATGTAACTATAGGGCACCAGTGCAAACCATTTAAAATAGAGATGGTTATCCGTGGTTATTTGGCAGGCCATGCGTGGCGTGAATATAATAATGGCAAACGCTTAATATGCGGAAGCACGATGCCCGATGGGATGAAAGAAAACGACAAGTTTCCAACGCCAATTGTTACACCTACCATAAAAGCCGACAGAGGGCATGATTCAGATATAAGCCCGGCCGAAATAGTATCGCAGGGAATGATAAGTGCCGAGCATTGGGAGAAATTGGAAAAATATACCCGGGAGTTATATGATTTTGGCAATATGATGGCTCAAAAAAATGGACTGATACTGGTTGATACCAAATATGAATTTGGATTGAAAGGTGATGAAATTATGCTGATAGATGAAGTACACACTCCTGATTCTTCTCGCTATTTTTATTTGAATGAATATGAGGATTTGCAGAAAAAAGGCTTGGAGCAAAAACAGTTGTCAAAAGAATTTGTACGCCAGTGGTTGATTGAGAATAACTTTCAAGGCTTAGAGGGGCAAGCTATTCCTGAGATGACCGAAGATTTTATCAATAGTGTAACGGATAGATATATAGAACTATTTGAGAAGGTAACCGCACTAAAATTTGAAAAAACAGACTATACCGATATTGACCATCGTATCGAAAATATTGTCTTAATGAACCTAAAACAATTTAATATTCAATAATAAAATAAACAAAAAAAACAATGAAATTTTCAATTCACAAACTCCTTAAAAAAACAACAATTATGAGTAAAAAAATCCTACTAATTTTAGCTGTATTTATTAGCACATTTGCTAGTGCACAGTATGTAACCACAATGGCTGGAAAGCCTAAAACCTCTGGATGGAATGGAGGATCGGCTACATTATCCAATGCAGAATTTGCCAATCCTTACGGAATTGTTGTTGATGCAAGTGGAAACATTTGGGTATCAGAATACATGGGTTGCCGTATCCGTATGATAACAGGCGATTTGCAATCTATTTATACACGTTCAGGCCCAACTATCGACCCTGCCTTGTCAGCCGGATATGTTAATTCATCAGGAATCAATGCAAAATATAATGGACCCAGCGGAATTGATATGGGAACAGATGGTGCTTTGTATATCGCCGATCGTGATAACAATTGTATTCGCAAATTAGATAAATTTCAAAGTCTTGGACAAACGCAGGCTGTTACCTTGCTTGCAGGTTCAGATGTACAAACGGCAGGTTATAAAAATGGTACTGGATCAGCGGCTGAATTTAAAAGCCCCAGTGATGTAGCTGTTGACAAAAACAACAATGTATATGTTGCAGATTTTGCAAATCATTGTATTCGCAAAATAACGCCCGCAGGTGTTGTTACCTTGTTTGCAGGCACTCCTGGCACTTCTGGCTATGCTGACGGTGCAGCAACTTCGGCCAAATTTGATTTGCCTAAAGGTATTTGTTACGACAAAACCAATGATGCTATAATTGTTGCAGATTTGAATAATTCAAGGATTCGTAAAATCATTATATCCACGGGCGTAGTAAGCACCATAGCAGGTTCAGGCAGCCCCGGCAATGCTGATGGCAATGCCCTATCTGCTGAAATTACAAACCCTGTTGATGTGAGCATTGATGATAAAGGTGGCATATTTATTATTGATGGTAATAGCTCCAGTATCATTAGATATTTATCAGGTGGCAAAGTAATTACTGTAGCCGGAGAATATCAATACCAAGAACATAAAGATGGTGTTGCCGATAAAGCTTGGTTCGATAACCCAGCAAGTATTTCATATATCCCCAGCCAAAAAATTGCCTATATCACTGATGAAAATAACCACTGTATCCGCAAACTGGATTTAAAGCCTGCCGTTAATTTCGTAGCTGATAAAGTAGCCGCTGCCAAATTGGATGATGTGAAATTTACCAACTTAACTCCCAATCTTCCTACCATCACCTCATTCCTTTGGACTATAACTGGCACAGAAGGTGTTGATTTTAACTTGAACGGTGGAAAGCTAACTGATTCAAGCATCAGGGTCAAATTCCTGAAAAATGGTTTATACTCTGTAACCATGCAGGCCACCAATGCTTTTGGAACAGGCACCATCACCAAATCGAATTATATTAATGTAGGAAATGTAAATGGTATTGAAACTACCATAGCTGCAATATTTGGTGTGTTCCCCAATCCTTCTAACGATGGAAATATAATTATAGAGAACAACCAAAATGTAAACTTCAATACTTTATTGGTAAGCGACATGACTGGCAAAACTGTATATTGGGACTATAATAACCCTAACTTCAAACAGTTTCATTTTGGTATCGGTTTAGGCCATTTGCCTAAAGGAATGTATGTAATAACACTTACTGATGGTGTAAGCACTTTCCACCAAAAAGTAGTGTTGCAATAACAATATGAATGAAGTGGTCCAAATGGAAAATCCTTGTTAAGAATGAAGTACTGGAACAAACCGGCAGCGATAAAAACCCCCACCTTGAGGTAGCTGTAGAGTATGGCAAAACAGTATTAAACACAGAGCATGGCAATTTTTCTTTCGGCAACCTTCACACCGTATTCGACGAAGGATTTAAAAAAATAAAAATAGAACAAAGGCAAATAAACAGTTGTTTATTGCTGGGCTTAGGAGGGGGCAGTGTATTGGATTTGTTAATCAACAAATACCACATACACTGCCCCTTTTCTGTGGTGGAGCACGACCCAAAAGTAGTAGAACTGGCCCGGAAATATTTTGGCTTGGATAATTATAAAGATATAGATATTCATATTGTGGACGCATTTGAATATGTAAAATCATGTACCCATAAATTCGATTTAATTATCATAGATTTATATAATGATTTGAACGTGCCCGAACAAGCACATAGCAAAGAATTTGCAAACGACATTCGGAATATAATGGCAACAAAAGGTTTGGTGATATTCAACAAAGTTGTGATTCATAAAATAGAAAAGCAACAGTATAATAATTTATATAATAACTTTTTTGAATTCTGTACTTGCAAAACCATCCAGGTATTGGGAATGAACAATATACTGGTTGCCGAAAAAATATAATGGCACAGCACAATGAAACTGGCAACTGGGGCGAAGAACAAGCTTTGGCATATATACAAAAGAATAAACCAGCATGGCAAGTATTGTATAGAAACTGGAAATACAAAAAGTGTGAAGTTGATATTATTTGCAAAGACAATGACCAAATAGTTTTTGTAGAAGTAAAGACCAGAACGGGTGATAAATTTGGCCACCCTGAAGAAGCTGTGGGATATAAAAAGAAAGAGAAACTAGCCGAGGCTGCCGCTGCATTTATAGAAGAAATAAACCATTTGGGCGAGATACGATTTGATATCATATCAATAACTATTCAAAAGAACAACACTGAAATATATCATATAGAAGATGCTTTTTTCCCTGGGCTGGATTAGTACTATTATAATATGACTGCTATTTCAATATATAATATCAATGATTTTATTAAACTAGATATACCCATAGTTGATGTGCGAAGTGAGGGCGAATATGAACAAGGGCATATTGTGGGTGCTTACAATCTTCCAATACTCAATAATGATGAGCGGAGACAGGTGGGCATCTGCTACAAACAAAAAGGCAATAACGAAGCGGTACTTTTGGGATACCAGTTGGTAGTCCATAAATTTAATGAGTATATTGAAAGAGCTATCGGAATTGCACCCAATAAAACTATAGGCATATATTGTTTTCGTGGTGGACAGCGTAGTGGTATTATGAGCGATCTTTTGCACAATGCCGGATTTAAAGTTACAAGGTTACATGGTGGTTATAAGTCCTATCGGAAATATATATTAAATACATTAACAATTCCTAAAAACATTATAATATTGGGAGGCTATACCGGTTCCCAAAAAACGGAAAAGCTTAACACACTTAAATTAAATGGGCACCAAGTAATAGACCTGGAAAAATTGGCCAATCACAAAGGCTCCGCTTATGGCGGTATGGGCGAACAGCCACAACCGACTAACGAACAATTTGAAAATATACTTGCTCACAAATGGCAAAAAATTGACCCAACTAAACCCTTGTGGCTTGAAGATGAAAGTAGTAAAATTGGCAAAATAAGTATCCCCCAAAGCATATATGTGCAAATGCGTGAAAGTAGCATGATTAAAATTTTGGTTTGTATAGAAAAACGCATGGATTATATATTAGATACTTATGGCAAAATGCCAATTGAGGAACTATATACCGCTACCCAAAAACTTGAACGACGATTGGGCAATGAACAATGCAATAAAGCATTAACCCATTTACAAAATGGCGAACTACATGAATGGTTATATATTGTATTGGCGTATTATGATAAAACATACAATTACGGCAATTCTTTGCGAGACCAAAACAAAATAGAAATTTTATCTGAAGAAGATTTCAACTTAAAATATATGCCATAAAAAAACCCGCCTCATTTTTTTTGAGACGGGTTTCTTCTTTTGGGATATTTTATTATTTGCTCACCACAAATCGTTGTGTGGTGTTGTGACCATTCATGGTTAAAGTATAGAAATACACACCACTGTTCAAATCGCTGGTATTTAAGTCAACACCGTTAACACCTTGTGCAAACTGACCATTGGCAATAGTTTTAACTACTTGGCCCAGGTTGTTATATACATTGATGCTGATGTTTGAAGTTTTGGCAAGTTCAAAAGGAATACGAACATTGTTACCGTTTGAAGGATTGGGATACGCTTCGCCCAACATAAAACCTTTGCTTTCCAAATCTGCAATACCAATATTAAGGCATGTTATATAATAACGGAATATTGGGAATACAGGAATTTTTCCACCATCAGCTACACTAGTATAAATTAAAGTACCGGGAAAATATGATTCGTTCAAGATACTATTGCTAGGTTCTGTGTTGTATAAAGTCCTTTCAATTATAAATACCCCATTTTGATATGTTTGGTTATTGCCTGTCTTACCTGTCGTAGTTGAGTTGTCCTCAAAAAAGCGGGTTTGATCGTACACAAAATTATAATAGAACTCGTTAAAAGGATTGGCGATAGGAGTTCCATTGAATGAGTCTGATCCCAAAGTATCGAATGGTGCTACTTTATTGTGTGCTGTTCCAGGTGTGTATGATGCAACTACAGCCGATATCTGGCCTGAATTTGTATTCACTGGCTTATTTACTGGCAATGTAACCCACACATCTCTATTTGTGTTTGTATCATTTTTTGTCAGGTCAAAGGTTTGCTCAACTGTAGGGTTAGGAGCCTTATTAACTGTATGATCGTAATTTGGTAGACCTACACCAGGGTTTCTAGGTAGTGAAGTGCCAGTTGGAAAATCCAAATTACCTTTAGTTTTAAAATTACTGTTATTCAAATATTGTAAGGTGATTTTATCTTTAACCGAATCATCAGTATATCTAACATAATAATATGGAAATTGAATTGAATCAATGGTATAAATATTATACTTGCCCAATTGGTAATAATCAGAATTTGCTGATGCACTCCACGAAAGAGAACGTGCATCCAAGGTGAAACCTACAGAAAAGCTGTAAGATGCAGCACCATTAGTGTATTTGCTAGCATAGTCATTGAAGTCAGAAGCAGTATCAGCATCACCTGCAAAATTCCTTGTTACAATTGTAAATGCAGTATCTGGACACATTAATATAGCATTTGTACGGGTAGGATTTTGGGAGCTTTGTTGGTCGTAGTCTATTACAGCTTGTCTATAATTGTATGGACCACTTACCATTGAACCATTCGTTTTATTCAAATTAACTATTTGTTTACTACCTTGTTTTACTTGAACTTTTGGATTTACACAAGTGGGTATCTGTGGGTTAAAATCTCTAGACTGAATAGGATTTTGAAGAGTTTGGGCTTGAGCAAATAATGCTGTTCCCAATAACATTAAAATTAAGTAACCTTTTTTCATTTTTGTTTTTTTTTGATTGTTTATTTATTTGGCTTCAAAATTAAGCGAATTTTCTATGTAATCAAATAATTAACACTTTTTATTACAAAATAGTTGCACAGGGTTAAAAATAATTATTCCAAATCAACCACAGTAACTGCATCTCCACCAAATTCAGGGGCCTCATCTTGCAAGTTTTTTACTGCTCTAATTTTCTTCAACTCACTTCTGATTAGTCTTTTAAGTATGCCAGCACCACGGCCATGCACAATACGCACCCTCGAAAAATTGAGCATGATAGCCTCGTCCAAAAAATGCATTACCTCCTGCATTGCTTCTTCGCCACGCTTGCCTATCACATTTATCTCTGCATTGAAATGGGCCAGCTTTTCGTTCAAATCTACGCCCGCATGGGTGCGTCGCTGGTTTTTAGATGTTTTAACTTCCTCGGTGGCTAACTCCAATTGGTCTATATCAACCCAAGTTTTTATATGACCCATCACTACCTCCGCCTTGTTCTTTTTAATGGCCGAAACCTCAACAATGGTTTGACTGTCGGGCATTTTTACTTTGGTTCCGATCTGAATTTTCAATCCGATAGCTATCGGATCGCTGCTCGTTGATTTAATATTGGCTTGTTCTTCAGGAATTAGATTTAAAACCATTTCATCCAAATTCTTCCTCACAGATTTTGTTATTTCGTTACTTGCCTTATTTTCTTTGATTAATTTGATGGTTTGCTCGATTTCTTTATTGGCATTTTTTAGCAATTGCAATGCTTCATTTTTGGCTTTTGAAATGATATCACTTTTTGTTTTTGATAATTCATTGCTCTGCTCTTCAAATTTTGTTTGCTTCTCCACAGATTTTTGGAGCTGGCTTTCCAAATCTTTTTTAAGATTTTTGATATAGGTTTTCTCTCGCTCCAGTTCTATAATAAGTTTCTCAACCTGGTTATGTTTGTTGCCCGATTTTTGTATTGCTTTTTGTATAATATCTTTGTCCAAGCCTGTCTTTTGGGCTATCTCGAAGGTATAGCTGCTGCCAGGCACACCCGGTTCAAATTGAAACAAGGGAGCCAACTCTTTACTATCGAACAACATGCTTCCATTGTACACACCATGCAGATGTTGTGCTAAAATTTTCAGATTGCTAAAATGTGTTGTTATAATACCGTATGCAAATTTCCGATTCAATGCTTCCAATATCGCTTCTGCCATGGGGCCGCCCAATTGTGGGTCGGTACCCGTGCCAAATTCATCAATCAGAAACAAAGTTTTGGAATGGGCAAAGGTGGTAAAATGTTTCATATTGAGTAGGTGACTGCTATAAGTACTCAAATCATTTTCTATACTTTGTTGGTCACCAATATCTATATATATTTGTTTGAACATGCCCATCTCAGTTCCATCTTTGCAAGGCACGGGCAATCCAGTTTGAAACATCATTTGTATCAATCCCACCGTTTTTAGCAATACAGATTTGCCACCAGCATTGGGGCCTGATATCACTACAATTCTTTTATCCCTGTCCAATTCAATCGAAAGAGGAACCACCTGTTTCTTCTGCTTTTTCAAACTTATATATAATAGTGGATGCCTTGCACTCACTAACTTAATCATGGGCTTATCATGTATCTGCGGACTTATACATTTCAACTCGATACTTAGCAATGCTTTGGCCCTGATAAAATCGAACATGCCCAACCTGTCACAACACACTGAAAGTTGCGGTACATGCGGCATCACAAGGCTGGTAAGCTCTATCAGGATTCTTCGTATTTCTTTTTTCTTTTCATAATGCAGTTCAATTGTATAGTTGTTCAGTTCAAATATTTCTCCCGGTTCTATATATAAAGTTTGCCCCGTGGCAGATTCGTCATGTACAATTCCCGGTATCTTTCTTTTATGCTCAGGAAACACCGCCACCACTAACCTATCATTTCGAATTGTTATAGTTGTTTCAGGTCCCCAGTTATTTTCGGTAATATTTTTTGCAATACTGTTAATACGTTTGCGAACCAAGTTTTCATTGGCCGTTATCTTACTAAACAAACCCTCCAACTCTTTGCTGGCATTGGGCTTCATGTTGCCA
>JAYVCI010000189.1:0-2048 GCA_043750035.1 Chitinophagaceae bacterium | reverse complement strand
AATTGGAGGAAATAAATATTAACAAAAGTGAATTTCATGGAGAATGGAACTATACTATTAAACCAAATTTTGAACAAGTTATTTCTTGACAGTTACTTACTTCATTAGGCAATTTCCCATCAATCAATTTTCCAACGGTATTTTGTACTATATACTCAACTATATATTGTGGAGTATAATATACACCGCCTGCCTTTCTTACCTCTGGTTTTTCTTCAATATAGGCACGGTGGGCCTTGTCAATTTTTATTTGCTTGCCCAAAAACTGCTCATAAGCACTACCCAATATCTCAACTGATAAAACAGAGAATTCATAAGGACTTTGAGGGTAATACAAGTCATTGATAATAGTTTTTAAAACCTTATTGTCAACTTTAAGTTCTTTACTTATTTTATCCTTTTTAAAATCGAATAAACCCGAATTATATTTATCATCCGCTTCTTTAAAAATATTAAAGAGATTGGTATAATAGTCTCCCTGTTTTATTGCATCCATTAAATTGCCATAAGGCTCCACGCCTCTATCTTCTGCAATGCGTAAAAATATAATTCTATCAATGGCCTGTTGCACTGCAAAGTTTATTTCATCTTCGTCAAGGTTTTTATTGTTCCAGCTTATCGAAGTTGCCAAGTATGTTCGCCAACTATCAAGCGATTGTAAAAAATCTTTGTCAACCGTGGCACTTCCTTTTTTGTTGCTAGTGCTTTTTGCAAATTTGTTAAAGCTACCTTTTAATACACTTTCTTTACTGAACGTATCCCATATAAAATCAAATTCTTTTAAATATTCTTTATAGGTAATATATTTTATTCTTGCTACCGATGCCTTATCGGTAGGTATGGGTTTTTTTGTACAATCATATATAGCAAATTCTTCAAAGTCGGTTATAATACTAACAGCAAGTTTCGCACTCCATCCATATCTTCGCAACTGATACGCGGGGGCTACATCATTTTTAACAACAATATGTGGTGGTTTGGCTTCAACAAAAAAGGCTAGTTTACCATCTGTTTTATTGAAAGCGTAATCAGGATGTTTTGTTTTTACATTTTTTCCTTCTTTTACTTTTGTGTTGGCTTCATATATTACTTCTCTATAGGCTTCTGCCAGCCCCATTTTGTTATTAATGTCCCAACCAAGTGCAATAAAAAATGGGTTGATAAAATCTTGCCGTGTTTGGGCTTCATTATAATCAGTTTTTTTATACGAGGCGTATTGCTCATCAAATCGTGCAACTAATTCAGCTATTTTTTTATATGCAGTTTCTTTAGTAACCATTATATATAAAGCAGTTTAATATTGGTGTTATTCATTGCAAACATAGTATCATATCCAATCAATGTTGTCACTTTTAACCCACAAACAATCCCAAAACTATTAACACTTAAACCCACAAACTATTAAATCTGCTGCAATATCGCGTCTCACACGCAGTTGCACACTCCAGTAATGCTTCCTTTATCGCGGCGAATCGCCGACCAAATGGACGACTTTCTACTTTATACTATTTTGGGCATGCCCCTCCTTCGTTGGGTCGGGCCATACGCCTGTATCCCGATAACTATCGTGGATGCCGGCTGCTGTCCCTCATGCGGCTGACGCATCAACTAATATAATCATTTTTAGTTACCGAGAATTCCTCAGCAACTGATTCTTTACGGCAGAGGAAAATTGTATATAATCTTTTCCACCATCGGCATTTGTTCGGAATTTCGAACAAGTTGATTTTCGTCTAATTGCTTGGGTACTTTATGAAGGAATTAGAAACTTAAAACAAACTCTCTTGTATAATTTTCTTAGGATGAAATGTTCCTATAATAACAAAAGGATTAGGAGCAATCAAATGAAACTCTCTTGTAGTTCCAAGAAACAAATACAAATCTTTTGTTTTGGCAAAGTCATCAAAATATTTTTTCTTTACATCTGCACAAGCTTTCAATTCATTACCTTCGTGTCTTTTAAAACTGTTCCAATATAAAGCTCCTATTTCCCAATCTTCAATCATGAGCGTTCTTTCTATTCCATCATCACTGGTAAATTTATAGGA
>JAYVCI010000188.1:0-7852 GCA_043750035.1 Chitinophagaceae bacterium | reverse complement strand
GCCTATAGTTGCTTATTTCTTGCTCAAGAAAAAATGGATGGCAGTAGTATATATGTTTGCGGCTATTATAGTTGCTCGCGGAGCATTAGAAGTTGGCCTCCGAGCCACAGTGGGCAAACCTGACAGTAGCCAGCTAGCAGTAATTATGTTAAAAGACCAGTACAAACCCCAACTGGGCTCAGAAGATTTTTCAGGCTTAATGACCCGTGGCAAAAACAATTTGGGTTTATATATGTCGTATCACTTTTTTCATATTATGCACCTAAATAGCAGTACAATGGAAAAGTACTATGAAAAAAACAAGGGAGAGAACAATATGAAATTGGCTTGGTTTACCTTGTCCATATTCTTATTGATTACTTTGCTTAACTGGCGAAAGAACCAGGCTATATTCTTTGTATGTTTGTGTTTTATGGCATACCTAGGTGCCACATTTTTTGGTATACAAGCTGATAATAGACAGGAACGGCTTATTCTGCCGGCAATCCCGCTGATGGTTTTAGTTTTTATGGGGGCGTTTTATCAGTTGGCTTCTGTGGTTAGTTTCGCCCAGGTATATTATGTAATTTTGATAGGAGTGATACTGCTCGCCAACTTATTCTTTATAGGAAAGCAAACGGGCAAAAATCTTCCCACGCTCAAGCAACAACTGGGCGGCGACAGGCTTGCTGGTTTCACCCCTGACTGGGTAAATTACCTGAAGATGAGTCAGTATTGTGCGGATAGCTTGCCCGCAGATGCACATATACTAACCCGCAAAGGCAATATGAGTTATATATATACCGATGGCAGCGACAAATTTGTATCTGCTTACAGTGTGCCACAGTATGGAGCTGATAGTATGCTGTGGTGGTTGAAAAAACAGAATATCACGCATATTAATGTGGCAAGTCTACGTAGTAATCCCGATAGAATGGACGGTAATATATACACCACTATGCACTATATAATAAAACCTATTGACCCATTGCTTTTTGATAGATTACGAGCCAATTCAGCTACTCCTAATATAAGACCCATAGACTCAGAATATAATAGTCAGTATTTTGAACTAATTAAAACCTACAAAAAAGAAGACGCACGCAGTTTCGAAGAAGAGGAATCAGCCATGCTTTTCAAGATAAACTATGACAAGTAGTGTATAACAATATTTGGTTAGAATTTAATTTAAAGATATATTCGTTGTTTGGTAGTAAGTAATAATTAGTAAGTAGCACCCTTCGACTACTCCCGAAGTATCGGGACAGGGTGGCAAACAGACAACAGACAACAGACAACAGACAACAGATAAGAGATAACCCACAACTCACCTTGACCTCCCACAAACATACCGATTTCCTCCATGAGTACCGCCGATACAGACGGTCATTCTTCATGCGTATCTTGAACTACTTTTTGAAAGGCTTATTATTGGTATTGCCCGTGGTGGCATCCGCTTATATTATATACTGGCTGTTCAAAAAGGTAGATTCCATCTTTACTTTCCCCATTCCAGGTTTGGGAATTGTAATCATTATAGGGGCAATTTGTGCCATAGGATATTTCGCCAGCAAATTTATTTCACGCCCCTTGTTCGATTTACTGGACGATTTACTGAGCAAAACCCCATTGATCAAAACATTCTACAATCTGTTTAAAGATATGACCGAAGCATTTATGGGCGACAAGAAGAAATTCAGTCAACCCGTAATGGTTAAAATCTCCGAATCAGGGATACACAGATTGGGTTTTGTTACCCAAAAAGATTTGCTTTTTTTGAATATTGAAGGATACATGGCAGTATATTTCCCTGATTCGTATGCCATATCTGGGCAATTGGTATTGGTGCCCAATAACCATGTAATTAAAATAGAAACCAATGCTACCCAAATGATGCAGTTCATCATATCGGGCGGTGTTAAAAACATACAAGAAGATGAAAAGTAAAACATTAAAAACACTCAGTACACTGGGCATGCTCATTGTATTAGCCAGTTTGGTTTTCCTGTTCGAGGCCAGTGAAACCAAAAAGAAAGTGCTTCCAATAGAACGCGAAATATACAGCTTGGTATTGCCAACAAAATTAGACTTTTGTGGTGAAGAAGTGCCCATCGACGACCCAGAAGTAATGGAGCGTTTCGATAGAGAGCTCTTGTCAAATGCATTTTTCGAGTCCAATAATATTATTATATACAAACGGATGAAAAGGCATTTTGGGCAGATAGAAAAATTGCTCAAAGAAGAAGGCATGCCCGTTGATTTTAAATACCTGGCAGTTGCCGAGAGTGGATTGGCAAATGTGGTATCGCCAGCCGCAGCCGCAGGTTTTTGGCAGTTTATTCCCGAAACAGGGCGTCGCTATGGGCTGGAGATAAATGATGAAGTGGACGAACGGTACCAACTAGAAAAAGCTACCCGTGCAGCCTGTACATTTTTGAAACACATGAAAGCTGATTTAGGCTCATGGACACTTGCGGCCGCAAGCTATAACTGTGGCATGGGAGCCATCAAGCAAAGTCAAAAGTTCCAAAAAGTAGATTCTTACTATGATTTGTTCATCAACCAAGAAACCTCACGCTATTTATTCCGCATTGTGGCTTTAAAAGAGATACTCAATGCCCCTGAAAAGTATGGCTACAAAATGGCGGATGTAGCAGGCTATCCAACAATCCCCACAACTGATGAAACTGTGAGTGGTTCCGTACCAAACTGGAGCGATTGGGCCCAGGCACATGGCGTAAATTATAAAGTATTACGCACCTTTAACCCCTGGATAAAAAAGACTTTGCTCACCAACAAACTTGGCAAAACATATACCGTGCAATTGCCAAAGGATAAAGCTAAGTTTTTGCACGGGAAGTAAAATAAGTTATTTACAGCGTACATTTGTGCAAATAATTAGTGCTATGAAAAAAACAATTATATCTTTATTCTTTCTTTTACTTTTTATAAACAGCAATGCTACCCATATAGTGGGCGGCACCATGAGTTATAAATATCTTGGTACGCTTAATAATGGCAGCATTATAAGATATTACTTTACCATAAAAATGTTTCGAGATTGTGAGAAGTCTGCCAATGCAGCCTTGGATGGTGAAATTCAGATAGGTGTATATAGCAACAATAAGTTGAGCACCATAGATACAATGTTTTTAACAACCAATCAAACTCGTTCAATTTCTGATACGTGCTCTTGTTGCCCCATGATAGATTATTGTTACGAAGAGGGGATTTATGCAGGTATGATGGACCTCGATTCAGGAAAAGAATATACATTCATTACAGGTAGGTGTTGTTTGGCAATGAGTGTAAATGCAGAATACGATCAAGGATTTGCACTATATTCATATATGCAGAACTCAAGCAATACAAATAGTTCGCCTTATATTGACAGGTCTCTTATCAATTATATATGGGCACAAAAATCAACTCAGAGCATTAGCTTTAAGGCAACAGATATTGACAATGATTCGCTCAGATACGAATTGACAGATCCTTTGTTAGGGGGTGATAAAACCACACCAGTCCCCAGGGTTGAACCCGCCATTGATTCCATGTTCCCGCCTTTCTATAAGTACAATTCGTTTCATTTTAATATGGGCTATACTGCACTTTATCCATTTGGTAATTTTGCAAAACTTAGCTTAGACCCACTTTCAGGCATAGTTGTAATTGATTCTATAAAATATTCTGGTTCCAGATTTTACTGGTGCTTAAAAATATCTGCTTATAAAAACAATGTGCTCACAGGTATTACATACACACCTATCAGTACGCATTTTAATCCATTATGTTTCCAGGTTGGATTAAAAGAAGCAGACATATCCAACCAGCAAAAAGTTTTTCCAAACCCGTTTCAAAACCAGATTGTAATAAGTGATTTACAGACAGGAATTAGCAAGATAGAAGTTTACGATATTGCAGGAAAGCTGCTTGAGACCATAAACGCTAAATTGCAAAATCAAACTACAATATATTTTAACCAAGCCCAACAAGGTTTATATTTATTACGATTTGTTGATGCGGATGGTAAGGTAGTCGGAACTGAAAAAGTAGTGAAAGAATAATCAGCTCCATGAAAAAGATACTTGTATCCATATTCCTTTTTTTACTTTTTATAAACACCAATGCTACACATTTAATTGGAGGTACCATGAGTTATAAATATATTGGTACACTTAACAATAAGAGCATAGTAATATATCATTTTACCGTGAAAATATATCGAGATTGCGAGAGTGGTGTCAGTGCAAACTTTGATAATCAGATATACATAGGCATTTATAGCAACAATAAGTTGTACGATATAGATACAATGCCTTTAAAAAACATACAAACTCCTGCAATTTCCGATACTTGCTCTTGCTGCCCTATTATAGATTATTGTTACGAAGAAGGAGTTTATGAAGGCACCATATACCTCGATTCAGGCAAAGAGTACGCATTCATTAACAGCAGGTGTTGTTTGTCTATGAGCGAGAATACAGAATACGATCAAGGATTTGCAATATATTCATATATGCGTAACTCAAGCAATGCCAGCAGCTCTCCTTATTTAGCCCGACCGCTTATCAATTATATATGGGCACAAAAATCAACTCAAAGTATTAATTTTAAGGCAACAGATATTGATAATGATTCGCTCAGATACGAGTTGACAAAACCTTTGCTGGGGGGTGATATAACTACACCGATTCCAACTATTGGGCTAACCATTGATTCCATGTTCCCGCCATTTTATAAATATGCCCCCTTTCGTTTTAAGGTCGGCTATACAGCTCTTTCCCCATTTGGTAATTTTGCTAAACTTAACTTAAACGCAATTTCAGGTAAGGCAGTATTTGATAGTCTTAAATATTCCGGTTCCCGATTTTATTGGTGTATAAAAATATCAGAATATAGAAATAATGTGCTCACAGCAATTACATACACACCTATCAGTACTCATTTTAACCCTCCATGTACCACTCTTAATGTTGGATTTAAAGAAGCTTTAATTAGTGAACCAACAATCTCTCCCAACCCCTTTCAAAACCAGATTATAATTAACAACCTAAATCCTAAAATTAATAAGATTGATGTATTTGATATGAGTGGAAAGTTGCAAGAAACGATAAGGGTTTCCGCTCCAAACCAAACGATTGTAAATTTTCCTCATTTACCAAATGGATTGTATTTGTTGCGTTTTATGGATACAGACGGAAATACAGTTGGGATTGAGAAAGTAGTAAAATCAAATTAGAATTCAAACGTGGGAATCAAACTAATTTACTTAATTAATAAACTTCATGCAACCATTTGCAGATAATTAGCGTCTATTGCATTATGAAAAGAAAAGAGATGTCAGTTACAATCAAAATAAAATTATTATTAGGTGTTATCGTTCTTTTTAATTGTGCTTTCTGCGTTGCACAAGATATCAACCCCAATGCTGGTAAAAAATATCAGTTGGGTTTTAATACTACCAATTTTATTAAGAAAGTGATAAGTCCCAGTTCACAAGTATTATCGCGTGATCCAGATAACCCGTATTTGCTAACCTTTAAATACTTCCTTACTAATAAGCAGGCTATCAGATTTGGGGGGAATTATAGTTATCAGTATCTCCACGGCAATATTAACGGTCCGAACACTGATGCTTCTTTAAAAACACATATAGCCGATTTTAGACTGGGTTATGAAATCAATGGATTTATAACAAATAAGTGGCAATATTATTGGGGTTTAGATGCTTTATATAGCGTTGAAGCCTTTAAGAATCATCGATCGAATACTGGCAATAGCACTTATGATATTAACAGTTTAACAAGGAGTGTGGGAGGAGGGCCTGTAGTTGGGCTACAATATAATATAACAAAAAGGATTAGTATTGCAACGGAATCAAAAGCATATATTTTGTGGGATTATTCAAAACAGGTATCAGATTACGGAGCAAATCATGCAGAACAAATTTCGAGAACGCAAAATATTAAATTCTTTGCCCCAGCCAGTCTTTTTTTATACTTATACTTTTAATACTTTACAGATATGAAAAAAACACTTGTATTACTCATAATTATTTCGTTTATATGGGCTTGTAGCAAAGTAGACAATCAGCATATAAATACACTTTCTGAACCCGTTTTACCTCAGAATGTATATGATTATTTGGCTAATAAAAATGTAGCGGGAAGAGATATAAATAGTCCAACGGACAATAAGACAAATAATTATGGGGCTACATTGGGAAGGGTGTTGTTTTATGATGTGAGATTGTCCATCAACAATGCTACATCATGTGGCTCATGCCATCAGCAAATATTTGCTTTTGCTGATAACGTAAGTTTGAGCAGGGGTATGGCACTACAACAAACCCAAAGAAATACCCCCGCAATTATTAACTGTATGCAAAAACGCAATTTCTTTTGGGACCAACGGGTAACAAAATTGGAAGACATGGTTACAAAACCTATTCAAAACCATATAGAAATGGGCTTTGAGGATATGGATAAGTTAGCTGAGAAACTTAAATCGGTATCATATTACCCAGCATTATTCAAAAAAACTTTTGGCAATGAAATAGTTACCAAAGAAAGGATATCATATGCATTGGCTCAATTTTTAAGAAGCATGGCTACTTTCAATTCCAAGTCAGATAAAGTTGGTAGACGTGAAGAGTCATATACAGCGATTGAGCTTGAAGGTAAAAGATTATTTGATAATTCGAGTTGTTCTGATTGTCATTCATTTAACGGAAGCAGCTATTCTGCATTAGGATCAGCCAACATAGGACTTGATAAAAATGATGCAGATAAGGGAATCAGGAGATTGCAAACAAGTACTTCAAATACAGGTATTGTAACATATACCCAAGTTGAGGGCATGTTCTCCATACCATCTTTAAGAAATATTGCCTTGTCGGCACCCTATATGCACGATGGGCGTTTTAAAACATTGGAAGAAGTCATTAACCATTACAGCACTGGGATACAAGCGAATCCAAGTTTAAGTCATACTTTAATAAAATGGAACACAGGGCAGCCTGTTAGGTTTAACTTTAGCGAACAAGACAAGAAAGCACTTATAGCATTCCTCAATGCATTTACTGATTGGGATTTTATCGCCAATCCGATGTTTTCAGACCCCTTTCCTAAAAAATGAAGAAGTAACCCCGGTTGAGCCTTGCATGTAGCAGTTTCAGTTATGTTGGTCTAACACTCCATAACATAATATTGTCCCAAGCACCTCGCTATCCAATTCTATCCCAACCCATAGCGTCAAAATTCAAAAGCACGGGGCTTTTTTTGTACGCTCAGGCCCGAAATACCGGCAGGGAGTGATACAAAACATACCCGTTGTGTGACCGCGGTCATTGAAGCATGCAGTATCATATATCTAGTTTTGCGGCATATCTAACTAATATATGCTCACGATAGAAATTTGACTGAACACCCGGAAAGACCCCAGAAACCCCAACAGGCAACCACTGCCCCTGTGCAAGGCAATCCAGTTGGAAAAGGCTTACGGCGACCGCACTGACGGGAAATACCTTTCACTGTCATTCACCTGGCTTGCCCACGACCCCGCAACAGGCAGAACGGGGATAGAGAATACCATAATACCCCTATGGTATCGGCATCCCCAAGCCCACCATGGGCGTGTTCTTTCTAGTACAGGACAGCAAACCCATGGTGGTAAAATTTGAAAACGTAAAAGAAGGTATAACCGTCGAATGCGTTGGCAAATCTGTTCCCATTGATTTCACCCTAAAATTAAAGGTACTTGAATAGCCAATGGGGCGATAGGGAAAAGGGCTATTAATTTCTTTCAAGAAAGTGAAACCAAGACAATAATTTCTCAGGTATTTTTGATTTCTGATTTTTTGAGAAGTTTT
>JAYVCI010000187.1:0-6246 GCA_043750035.1 Chitinophagaceae bacterium | reverse complement strand
TATTTGAGCAATATAAAAACTACTGTTGATGCTGTGATTGATATGGATATGAAAAATTTTGCTTTTGTGTTTAAAGAAAATAAAATCAATATCAACGATTTGCAATTTGGGCTCGATGGCACCTTTGCTATGCCAGGCGATGATATGAAAATGGACCTCAAGCTTATTTGCAAACAAACTGAATTCAAAAATATATTATCATTGATACCGGGTATATATAAAACCAGTTTCGATAAAGTAAAAACCAGTGGCCAAATGGCATTGGCCGCCAATGTAAAAGGTATATATAATGATAAACAAATACCCGCATTTGGGGTTGATTTAAAAATTAAAAATGCTTCGTTTGCATACCCCAGTATGCCTTCCGATGTGCGAAATATTAACTTAGATTTGAATATAAAAAACCCCGATGGTGTACCCGATCATACTATTATAAACTTGCCCGCAGCCCATGCTGAGATTGGCAAAAATCCGTTCGACATGAAACTGACATTGCAAACGCCCGTTAGCGATGCACAGATTGATGCACAAATAAAAGGTATTATAGATTTGGCAGAAATTGCGAAGATAGTTCCCCAAGAAAAAGGAACAGAGATGAATGGTATATTGAAAGCAGATTTGGCTGCTAATGGCAGGATGAGCACTATTACCAATAAACAGTATGAAAAATTTAATGCAAAAGGCAATGTAGAAATAAACAATTTTATATATAAATCGGCTTCCTTAAAACAACCCATTAATATACAAAAAGTGAATTTAGGATTCACCCCACAATATGTAAACATAGAACAATTCAAAAGTACTTTTGGAAGTAGCGATATGGAAGCAAAAGGCAAGTTGGAAAATTTCATGGCTTATATATTCAAAAATGATATCATAAAAGGAAAGCTCGATATTACTTCAGATTATTTTAATTTTAATACATTTTTAAGTGATAAAGCTACAGATAACAAAGCCCCACAACCCAAAGACACTGTGCCTTTGGAAGCTTTCTCGTTACCTATAAATATTGATTTTGTATTAAATGCAAAAGCCAAAGAAGTATTATATGATAATTTGTTGCTCAATAATACCGTTGCCAAATTATTATTGCAAAATGGCCGACTCACCATTGAAAATTTAGAGTCGGGATTGATGGGTGGTAAAGTAAAAATGGATGGTTTTTATGATGCAAATAATATAGCAAAACCCGATATAAATTTCCATATCAATATGAAACAAATGGATATTGGGCAAATCTCAAAATACTGTAGCACCATCAAAACTTATGCACCTATTGCCAATTATATAACAGGAAGTTTCAATGCCGATTTTATTACCAATGGTAGCTTGGATAAACACTTGAAACCACAACTAACTTCGCTAACTTCCATAGGCGATATTGATTTGCCCAGCTTTAAGATTTCGGGTTTCGAACCCATCAATCAAATTGCGGAAGTATTACAGCGTAATGATTTAAAACAATTAACAGTGCAAAAACTACAAATGTGGTTCACAATTAAAGAAGGAAAGATATTTTTAGCCCGTGGCTTGCAAACGGTTTTAAATGGCAATACTTTAAAATTGGATAAAGATGGTTATACAGCTTTGGACCAAAGTATAATGTATAATATGGTAATGGAAATCCCCCGCAGCCAATTAGCACAAGCCGATGCGGAATTGAACAACTTGCTCGACCAAGCAAAAAAACAAGGCATCAATATAAATATGGCACAAAAAATCCCTGTTAACATTTCAATGACCGGAACCGTTACAAAACCCATTGTTAAGGCAAGCATGAAAGAAGCCAAAGCAAAATTTGTTGATGATATAAAAAGCCAACTAAAAGGTTATATAAACCAAAAGAAAGATGAATATATAGACAAAGGGAAAGCCGAGCTGGACAAGCAAAAGAAAGCTGCCGAAGAAAAAGCACGAGCAGAAATTGACAAAGCCAAGCAAGCTGCTGAGCAAAAGGCCAAGGAAGAAACAGATAAAGCCAAACAAAAAGCACAAGAAGAACTGGACAAGCAAAAACAAAACGCAAAAGACAAAGCCAAGGAGGCGATAAAAAATAAATGGAAATTATAATATATAACAATAATATAAAATCGCTAAATGAAATACCTTAAATACCTCATCATACTATTACCCCTAATCCAATCTTGTTTTTTATTCAAATCTCATAAGAACAAAAAACTGTATAAACAAAGAAACAATATATCTTGGAATGTTAAAGATACCCTTGCAGCAGTTAAAATTTTGGCAGATGAAGAAGAACAAAAATCAAAAGAAATAACTGAAGTTCCGGCAAAGGAAACTGATATTATACACATGGATTTATCCCTCAGTTTCGATTGGGAAAAAGAAACGGTGATAGGGGAGTGTGTATTGGAATGTAAGCCATATGCAGAATGGGTGGATACTTTGGTGCTTGATGCACGTAGGTTTGAGATTTTAAGTATTGAAATTTTTTCTACCCCACGTTTCCCTTCTAAACGTGATGAAGGAGTATTTCAGCCTGCAATTTTCAAATATCATGATTCAGAGGAATTGCATATATATATACCTAGAGAAGCTAGGACATTTCATCAGAAAACACTCTCATCACCTAATGCTTATAGTATAAAAATAAATTATAAGGCTCGCCCACGTGAAACGACTAACCAAAAAGGAATGGCTATTAGCAGCGATAAAGGATTGTATTTTGTAAACGCACAAAATAAATATATAGATCGTCCGAAGCAATTATGGACACAGGGTGAGACAGAACATAACCATAATTGGTTTCCCACAATTGATCATCCTAATGAAAAAATAACACAAACTATATCACTTACTGTAGATAGTAATTTAACTACTCTATCAAATGGATTATTAACTGAATCAAGAAGTAATAGTAATGGTACACGTACTGATAAGTGGGAGCAAAAGAACCCACATTCTCCTTACTTAGCCATGTTGGCTATCGGTAATTTTGTAAAAGTAAGTGATAGCTGGTCATATAAAGTAACTGATGGAATGTGGGGATACCTATTAAAAATACCTGAGTCTAAAAAAATGTTGATAGAAAGGTCTGTCGATTATTATATGGAACCCGAATTCGCTCCGTATGCTAGAAATATATTTGGCAATACCAAAGAAATGCTTACTTATTATAGTGATGTTTTAGGTGTTCCGTTTGCATGGGATAAATACGCACAAGTAGTTGTTCGCGAATATGTATCAGGAGCAATGGAAAATACATCAGCAACTTTGCATGGTGAATTTTTGAACAGAACCCCACGCCAATGGTATGATAATAATTCAGAAGATGTAATCTGTCACGAGCTGTTCCACCAATGGTTTGGCGATTTGGTTACTTGCAAGTCGTGGCACCATATATCATTGAATGAATCGTTTGCTACGTTTGGAGAAATATTATGGCACGAACATAAAAAAGGAATGGATGCCGCACAACTTAAATTTCAAAATGATTGTAAAGCAGGTATAAGGGCGGGTCAATATAAAAATGTGCCGCTTATTCGTAAATCATATACAATACCCGAAGAAGTTTTTGATGGAATTAGTTACCCCAAAGGTGGTGCTATTATACAAATACTGAGGCACGAATTGGGAGATAAATCTTTCTTTAAGGGATTGAACATATATCTTACTAAAAATGCCTTTAATAATGCAGAAGCACATCAATTGCGTTTGGCATTTGAAGAAGCCAGTGGGCGTGACCTTAACTGGTTTTTCAACCAATGGTATTTTGCCCCAGGCCATCCTATCATTACGGCTGAAATTGGTTCGGGCAGCACCGCTAAAGAGTTCACTTTAAACCTATCTCAGAACGGTTATAAACTTAACGAAGAATTATTTCCTTATCGCCTACCCTTGCAAATTGGATTTGTGGTAAATGGCAAAATGGAAGTAAAAAATGTGATGGTGAATTCATATTACCCCAGCTATAAATTTCAATTCGATGCCATGCCCGAGGCAGTGGTGATAGACCCAAATCAGCAACTGTTAGCTGAATATGATTTTAAGCAAACACCAAAAACTATAACAACAATATTAAAATCTGCAAACACGTATGCACAAAAATCACTGTGCTTAGATATGCTAAAAGAAACCGAATTGGAACTTTTTGAAGAAGCAGATAAACAAACAACAATTGACCAATTATTATTGCTTGCACAAGATATCACATTCCTCGAAAGTGCCAGTGCCATCAACCTACTCGATAGGTTAGAAAAAGAAGCAGACCGTTCAAATATATATACCAGCATTTACAATCTTGCCGAAACCGACTCACGCAAAAATGTTCGCAAAGAAGCATTGGATTTTTTAAGCAAAGACCCTACCGATAAACTTATTCCACTGCTCCAAAAACTGATATTCGATACCAGTTATATTATACAAAATAATGCCTTAAAACTTTATTTACAACTCGACTCGCTAGCAGCATTCAATGCGGTGAAACACTTATTGAACAAAGATGACGATATGATAGAAAAAACGAATATCCTGTCACGACTATCTAACTATAAATTTAAAGAGTTGGGTAATTATTATATTATTGCCCTGCAAACAAATTCATATAAACTGTTAGACGAATTAGCGAGTGGAGCATGCACCTATTTAGAGTGGTGCCAGGATAAAGAAGAAGCTGCAAAACTATTAGATATGCTTGATAAACTCCACGATAAACAAGTTAAAAAACTTGATGCCATCATAAAAGAGGACATTAAAGAATTATATAAAACCACGTCACTGGCTACTTCCAATACCACCGAATATTATATCATGCAACGGTGTAAAGAAATGCTAGACAAGTGGGCAAAGTAGTCGGGTGTGGAAGAACTACAATACCATCTTCACCCCAAAAGTATAATAAGGGCCGCGACGGTATTTTAAAATAAGTTTGTCAGAACCATTATTACTAAAACGGCCATTTAAATCAGTATCCTGAACGTATGATACCGGATTATTAAGTATATCCTGTGCACCAATATTTACAGAAAACCTTTTATTTAATTTTTGAGAAATAGTTATATCAATTGTATGGCGAGAAAGTTCTCCTATATTTGGATATTGCAAAGTGCCCAATAAAAATATGCGTGGTCCAAATACATTATATAGCAAACTAACCTGCAATCCATTGCTGTCATTTTGATAATAGAATCCTGTATTTATAATATATGGAGATTGTCCTTGTAGTTGTGTTTTATTTGTTTGATTAATAGTTTTGCTAATATATAAACGACTTTGAATAACCGATATATTTCCTACCACATTCAAATTTGCCAAACCTTTGCACTTGATTGATTTGCCAATAGCTCCCATGTTTTTTCTGAAGTCGAATTCAATGCCTTGGGTATATGCCCAATCGCCATTTACAAAAGAGAAAGATCTGCTATCACTACCTGATGAGAGAATGATTTGCTGGATAGGGTTTTTGAAAAATTTATAGAATGCACCTATTTGTACAAAGTCTGAACCTTTGCCATAGAGCTCATATCTTAAATCGAAGTTTTGGATAGATGCTACTTTTAATATATTTCCATTGGGAAATAATACCGTGTTAAATAATGAACCATAAGTGCCCGCACTAAAATTAAAATCATAGAAAAAAAATGGCGACCACTCACGAAATTCTGGCCTGTTCAGTGTTTTGCCATAAGCTATGCGAAGCAATGATTGTTTGCTAAAGTTATATGCCATATTGAAAGAAGGCAGCCAAAATTTGGTGATAATTTTAGGGCTAATACTATCTTGGTTCAATCGGCTTTGAAGAGCTTGCTTATTATATTCATATCTGAGCCCTGCAACCACTTTTATTTTTTTTGTTACTTGCACATTCAGCATTCCATAGCCCGCAAACAAACGATTTTGTGCGTTGTATTTATCTGAAGGGCTGGTTATCTCATCCAGTTTAAAACCTGTGGGCGTACCTATATTTTGTGGGGCAAAAATTTGCTCAACTGGCAATCTGGTAAGTCTTTGTGCTTCGGCACTGGGCTTAATTACATATCCCAGTACACGGGCTTCAAATGAACGCTCTTTCAGTTCTATATATCCACCGGTGCTTGCTTCAAAAGCAATGCCTTTAAATGTGTTCTTATATTTTAAACTTTGAGCTACCGAGTATATATTTTCATTTAGCGTAGAAAAAAACCTACCGCCACCATTTACAAAATCCACCACGTTGGCTACCGAAGCTTTATACATGCTATCAGGAGCGGTGCGGTCTTTTACATATCTAATTCTCCTAAGGTCGGG
>JAYVCI010000186.1:0-4530 GCA_043750035.1 Chitinophagaceae bacterium | reverse complement strand
CTTCCTCACGCACAATCACATCTCTATATAAGTTTGTAATAGGCACTTCGGCAGTTGGGATACAATATAAATTATCGGCAGGCATATAATACATCTGTCCCTCCTTATCAGGTAATTGTCCTGTGCCGTAGCCAGATTCTTCGTTCACCAAAATGGGAGGTTGTATCTCGGTGAAACCTTGTTTTAATGCTTCATCTAAAAAGAAATTGATAAGTGCTCTTTGCAGCCTTGCACCTTTGCCTTTATATACCGGGAAACCAGCACCCGTTATTTTATTACCAAGTTCAAAATCTATAATATCATATTGGGTAATCAAATCCCAGTGTGGCTTGGCACCCTCATACATTTCTTTTATTTCACCATGTTGTAATACTATTTCATTTTCTTCGGGAGTTTTACCTGCGGGCACACTGCTATGCGGAAGATTGGGCAATTGCAACATCATTTGTTGTTGCTCCGCTTCCAATTTTTGTAATTGCTCTTCCAGCGATTTGTTCAGTTCCTTTATTTCCAAAGTGCGGGCACGCATTCCTTCTGCTTCCTCTTTTTGCCCGGTTTTCATCAGGTCACCAACTTGTTTGGAAAGTTTGTTAACCTCACTTAGGTTTTCTTCTAATATGCCTTGGCATTTGCGGCGTTGTTCGTCGGTGTTTATAATATCATCAACCAGCTCAGGCTGCTTAAAGTTTTTCTTGGCAAGCCCCGCCTGTACCAGTTCTTTTTGTTCTCGTAATAATTGTATCTGTAGCATATTCCTATAGGTTTTGGCTGCAAAGATAATTAGTGTCTGAACGGAAACGCCTTCTTTTTAGATTTCAAGAAAATCAGATCAAAAAAAGCGGGTAGTTTTTTTGACATTTGGTGATTGAGCGGGCAAAGTTGTTAGAGAAGTTTGGATGATAACGTGTTTTCGGACAATTTTAATGCGGCATAGGCATAGCTCCGCCCTGGAGAATTTGCTCCTATAATAATTATATATTATACGTCTCTACATTGTTTGCTGCGGCTAAAGCCAATACATTATATATTTTCAGTCCCCCCTGAAGGGCAGGGCAATAGAAAATACTAATTTCCTTAACTTAACAGCATTGCCCATCGTGACTATTCGCCGCGGCGAATTGGTAACGCACCCTTTAATCTCTCCTCGTAAGTATGGAGACTTACCATATTGTACTCACATCCGCCGCGGCGGAACGCTTCGCTAAACCCGATAATTATCGGGATGCGAGGGCTGGCGTGACACTTCAAATTTATAACTCAAGAGAATCGAATATTAATATGTTTATAACGGTATCCAAGAAATAAAATATACACTTTTATTTCTTTTTTAAACTAAATTTCCCAATGATAACTGAACTGTCAACTTGTTTAATAAATGCATCACTTTTTATAATATTCCATGTTTCCAAATCATTAGGTAATTCATTAAAATCAGTCACTAATGATTCATTGCTAGATTGACGAAAGTATCTTTTGGGATTATCGCATATATACCATGATAAAGAATAACCAGCAAGTGCTTTTTTATTAGCAAATTCAACCACTAGTTGATAGCCTTTACGAGTGTTGGTTTGACGTAGTATTTGGGGATAGTACCATTTCTGCTCAAGCCATGCTCTAGTCACGACTAATTTTACAGAATCAGAAATTATTATAGGGTTTTGTAAAGATGTATATTCACAAATAAAAACATCTCGTTTTTTTGATTCTCTAATAGTATTTGACAGACCTATATGTCCTGAAAGTGTATTAAAACAGCATGAAAAGGACACTAATAGTAGTGTGCAAATTAAAAAGAAATAGGCACACTGATTATATCTTGAGTTGTAATATATTAACATTTTCAATTTTTAGTATCCATTAATTTCAATTTCGTTAATTGCTTTTTCATTTGTATAGGGGCTTTGTTATTGTTATTTTTTCCAACAACTTACACAGAGTGTAATTCCAATATCCCCAAGTTTTTTTAATTCATCTGGGTGAAACTCCATATTACACTCTTCTTCGTATTCGTATAGATACCAAATAGATAAATCTTCTTTTTTTATTCCGCTTTGGTTCAACCTTTCAATATTATTTTCTATTAACCCTAAAAAATAATTTATCGCTTTCGTATATAAGTTAGAACTTTCGTTAATTGAAAGTTCCCAATAAACTCTAGTTGATGTCGGCACAACTGCTAACAATGAGGAAAGAGTATTATATTTTTCCTTATCTGTATTTATTCTTAAAACATATTCGCTATTCATAATTTATCTTTTAGTAAAAAAAATCTGTAGGATCTAATCCAGTTGGAAATGATTTGCCCCACGTTGTCGCCGTTCTTCAAGAACGGTGACTCTTAATAGAATGAAGTCCGCCGCGGCGGATGTGACCCGGTCTGCCGCGGCGGAGAAGCACACCCACCAATCATTCCAAGAACTTTATTTTTAGTACGCATTAACACCATCTTTATACAAAGATATATAATTTGCAGTTGGTTTTCATGAAGCACTCGCAGATTCGCCCGATGTGGGGCAAGGCACACGACCCAACCTACCCAACCCACCAACAGTATCACAAAGCAAATGGCTTGAGAGGTTCTATTGGAAGAATAATGGTATTTGCTCGATATCTTTCGTTTAAACTAAAAAAATACTTTAATAACTCACACGGTTTGTTCATTATGGTTGGGTATTCTTTCTTCTTCTTGGATATTGCATTATACAACATTTGTGATTCTTTTTTAGAAATTATATTATCTTTAGCTAAGGATAGGGTAAGAGATTTAAATGCCGTCAATCCGAAATCTTTTACGAATAAATTTATATTTGTGCTAAAAAAACCAAAAAGTTTATATGCATTAGACATTGTTCCTCTTGAAACTATATAATAATTTAAAGTGTCATTTTTGAGTTCTAATCTCTCACTATGTGCAATATTAAAAACACACATTTGGCTTTTTAGTTTAACACCAATTTTTATTACATCTATTGAAGTATTATACTTTTTATTTGAATTATAAAGATGAGTATGAAATGTATCAATCTTTACAATTTCAAAATATGCATATGAAGAATCGTCCTCTCTGTTTAAAAATATATTATCATCGAATAATTTTTCTAAAACATGAAAATCATTGGAAACAATATCAAATAATTTGTTTTTCTGTGCCTGACAAAAACAGGACATACTTAATAATACATATAAATATATAATTTTTTTCATAAACTCATTTTTTTTGTTGGGCTTCGGTATGTTCAATGGTTCGTTTTACCGGATTAGATGTTTCATTTGTTTTCAAACCGTTGCTTGCATATTTCTTGACGTCTTCTCCCATATTGAGTATTATATAATATTTATTAATAAAAAGGCTGCAATTATTTTTCTGTTTCTTGTCATGATTTTTTAATTTAAGGTGATTGTTTTAATTCCCATATTCCAAAACATGAAAGCATATATATCTGCAATCTCATCCAATTGCTTACTGATAGGTTTTCCTGCTCCATGGCCTGCATTGGTTTCTATGCGTATCATCACCGGATTTTTGCTTTTTGCTTTTTGCATTTCTTGTAGGGTGGCAATATATTTGAATGAATGGGCAGGAACCACACGGTCATCGTGGTCGCCAGTGGTAACTAAGGTTGCGGGGTACTCGGTATTCTTTTTTAAATTGTGTAAAGGAGAATATTTATATAATACATCAAACTGTTCTTTTTTGTCGCTGCTGCCATATTCCACAGCCCAACCCCAACCAACTGTAAACTTATGATAACGCAACATATCCAAAACACCCACAGCAGGGAATGCTACTTTAAATAAATTTGGTCGCTGTGTCATACATGCACCCACCAGCAATCCACCGTTTGAACCTCCCTGAATAGCCAAGTAGGGAGAGGAGGTATATTTATTTGCAATTAAATATTCTGCAGCGGCAAAGAAATCGTCGAACACATTTTGTTTTTTGTCGAGCATTCCGGCTTTATGCCATTCTTCTCCATACTCTCCACCACCTCTGAGGTTGGCCATTACATATATGCCCCCCATATTTAAAAACGCAATGCGTGATGCACTGAAAGATGGGCTTAGGCTGATATTAAAACCGCCATAAGCATATAACAATGTTGGATTTTTGCCTTCTAATTTTATTCCTTTTTTATATACAATAAACATGGGGATTTTTGTCCCATCTTTACTGGAACAAAACACTTGGTCAACCAAATAATCCTCAGGGTCGAACTGTAAACTCAACTCTCTGAAATTTGCAGATTTCCCAGTAGTAATATCATATTTAAAAATTACTGGTGGGTAGTTAAAAGAGGTAAAAGTATAAAACACAAAATCATCATTGCGATGCCCGCCAAAGCCCGATGCAGTCCCGTTTCCGGGCAATACAATTTCTTTCTCCAAAGTTCCATCAGCAGTGTATTGATATACTTTGGTTACACAGTTTTTTAGGTAGCTCACTATTATTTTTCCACCCACATAACTGGCACTCTGTAACAGTTCTTTTTGCTCAGGTACTATTGTTTTCCAATTCTCTTTTTGCGG
>JAYVCI010000185.1:0-3854 GCA_043750035.1 Chitinophagaceae bacterium | reverse complement strand
TAAAAAATACAGAACTCAATCACTTGCATACCTTGACAAAGCAATTTCATTAGACCAAAATTATAAAGCGGGTAGGACAAAAGCAGAAGAACTAAAAGCCAAAATGACGAACTAAAACTACTGCCAACAGCTAAGGTTTCGTTGTGTGCGTAGCACGAACAATGAAACCTTGGGTTGCACCCTTCCATTCGTCAGGGCCGGCTATACCTTTGGTAAATTGGTTATTACGGATTTGCTGATAGAACTATGTATCTTTCATCAATAAACCAAACTGATTTTTTTTACGTTTTATTAAAAGAAGATGAAAAGGATTATAATATAAAAAATAGCGTATTTTATTTATATGATATCACAAAATTTTAAGGTTGGATTACCTGCTCCTCTTCCCTATTATTTTCCATATATAATTCGTAAACCTTTTATCAGTAGGATACTTTCTGCTGGGAGTAATATTATTAAATATTAGAGCTACAATTAGCAATATAATAGTGCCGGTAAAAACGGGCGACAAAACATATATATATCCCAAATCTTTTATTTTATCTGAACCTGTAACTGCTAGTAATGCGGTAGCTCCTCCGGGCGGGTGCATAGTCTTGGTTATTTGCATAGCAACTACAGATAATGCTACAGCCATTGGTGCGGTTAAATATACAATATCGGGCAGGGTTTTGCAAACTGCTACCCCAATAAGTGCCGAAACCAAGTGGCCGCCCACCAAGTTACGTGGTTGTGCCAAGGGGCTTTGTATAGCACCATATATTAACACACTAGATGCACCGAATGAGCCTATCAAAAATATATTCTCAAACTTTGTGAGTAACTGGCTTTGAAAAAGTGCAATTAATCCTATTCCCACAAATGCACCTATAAAAGACCATATATGTTCTTTTACATCAACCAGAGTTTCCTTATATATAATATATCGTGATACCCTGAGTCCACGTTTTATTCTTTTTCTTACCATGGGGTTTTTGTATAAATACAATGCTGATATAGGTATGTTATATATATAATATAGATTTGACAACTTCTGTTATTGCCGCTGGGCAAAGTTGTCAAATCTACTTTATTCCACCACCACCACTTTGTTCATCCTATCCCCCTGCTTTATCTCATCAATCACATCCAAGCCTTCCACCACTTTACCAAACACGGTATGGTTGCGGTCCAAGTGAGCGGTATTATCACGACTATGGCAGATGAAAAACTGGGAGCCACCGGTATTGCGGCCTGCGTGGGCCATGCTTAGCACACCACGGTCGTGGTATTGGTTTTCGCCGGTTAGTTCGCAATCAATTTTGTAGCCCGGGCCACCGCTGCCGGTGCCATTGGGGCATCCACCCTGTATCACAAAGTTGGGTAGTACCCTGTGGAAGGTAAGGCCATCGTAGTAGCCTTTTTTAATAAGGTCGGTAAAGTTTTTTACGGTGATTGGGGCATCCTTGTCGAAGAACTCAATCTTCATGGTGCCTTTGTCTGTGTGTATTTCTGCGTGCATAATGGGGCAAAGATAGTAAACAGTAGTCAGTAGAGTTCGGGATGCGGGGATTTTTTCTGGCTCTTTATCATAAAACTAGGCCAAGCAGTGCAGAAACTTGTGGTGGAATGATTACCCCTCCTCTCCGTATCCCGTATCCCGATTCCTTTATAGTGCAAACAAATTAAGGATATAAAACTTCTTGCCCTCTATACCACTGGCAGCATCTACCACCTCGCCGGGTGCATCTAGTAGGCAGTGTATATAATCGTGGTGGGCAGTTTCACTTTTTTCTTTATAGCTAAGTGCGGCCTCTTCCGTTTTGTGTGGAACCACATGTATAATATGGTTTCCTGATTTGTCTTTTTCGTTGGTATAAACAAACAGATAATGTATATAACCTTTGGCTACCAAATATTCTAAATGTATGCCGTTAAATTCTAAATCGGTCATTATATACTGTTATTTATTGTTGTTATATACGTAATCCATATATATATAGTTGGGCTAAGCCAAGCTTGCCATTGCCTTGTTAACACCCGACTTCATTTTGTTAAATATCTTGCGGCGTTGCCCTTCGTTTGTTTGGCTCAGTTTGTCAAATCGTTTTTGCAGTAGGTTCACTTTCTCCAGGCTTTTCTTGCCAAAATCGTAATCACTCACGTGCATCAGGTTCAGTGTTTGAAAAGGGATAAATGTTTGTATATGTTCGCCCATATCCAACACTACCGAGTTGTCGCACAGCACTATTTCGTTATAGTACAGTTCAAACGAGCCTGTTTTTACTTCGGGGTTTTCTATATCAAATTTTTGGCCGCACTCGGCCATCTCCTCTATATTGTCAATCAGCATTTTTAGTTGTTTTAGCAATACCATGCCCATCACGGGGCTCACATCCTGTATCTCTACAAAATAGGTAATTTGTTTTATAATACTGTTCACCGTTTCATCGTTCCACACCTCCACGGTGTGTATCTTGTTAAAGCTGTCCAGTGCCTTGGTTCCATATTCCATTATGCGGGTGTTGTCAAACATTTCGGGGCTGTATGCTTTCTTTTTAAACTCGGGCTCGCATATCACGGTTTTACGCCACACATATACCTTAAATGCGGCAAGTTCTTTATAATGAAAATAGTAAAATATGGGCAGGTCTTTGGCTGAGTAGTGCATGGTAAGCCTTGGCAGTTTCATGCCCGCTTCCAGTGTTTTGGCCAGATTGCCCAGGTAGTTTTCAAAGGTAAAAAGCTCGTTGTCCAAAAAGCTAAAATCTACGTTTAGCTTGCCCTGTACCTTTAGGTCTATCAGCTCGTGCAGGTTGGTGTTGACCATTTTGCACATTTGCTCTATAATATCGAGGTCTATGGCGGCCTCCCCTTTCGTCCATCGCCTCACGGTTTCTTCGTTCACGCTAAAGCAATCGGCAAGTTGGGCATTGAAACGTTGGCCGGGGTGCATATAATCAAATTTGTGCTTCAGTTTATCGAACAAACTAACTTGGTTTCGTATGATTTTGTTTTTAGACATATAGATGGTACTTTTTAGAAGTTTTTTCCACGCATGTTGTGGTTTTGATAGCAAAGTAAATACTTTTTTCCTATTGTTGTGTGGTATTTATAAATATTTTTTGTAAAACCACAGAATCTGTGGTTTTATGTTGCTGAATTACTAGAAAACCACAGATTCTGTGGGAAAACCAAAAAGCCTCCACCCGTTCGGTGGAATTTGTTTCAAAACAATACCTCATGTTTGTACCGTTATCAAAAACGGAAAAATAAATAATTTAATCATGCAAAAAATAAACTCCATATCTAATAAATCTATTGCATATATTTATTTTATAGTATGGGGGATTTGTGTGCTGGTGGCATTTTCAGGTTGCAATGTTAAATCAAACGGCAAACCCTATAGCTATCGGGGTGCAGGTTTCAGCACAAGTATTACAAAGCAGAAAAAACTTTGGGACACTACAGCAGGTGTATATATATTAGCCACACAATATGATAACAGAGCACCGGTACAATACCCTGTGGCACAAATTTGCAAGATTATCCGCCCGCCGCCTTAATTTTGTAAAACTAAAAACAAGAAAAACGAATCTAATAAATTTATTAATACTCAAATGAAAAATATAAAATATCTTATAATATTACTAGCTTTGGCAAGCATAGCAATTGGGAGTTGCAAACACAAAGCCTGCAAAGGAAAACTCTGTATCTCAGGCCAGGTACTTGATGAGACCACCAACCAACCTGTAGCAGGGGCAACAGTATTGCTAGGCATTGAAAAAGATGGAGGAGGAACTTTTACTTTACGCGATTTTGTAGATTCGTTTGTTACCAATGAAAAAGGGGAATACCAGTTTTTTATTGATACG
>JAYVCI010000184.1:0-7453 GCA_043750035.1 Chitinophagaceae bacterium | reverse complement strand
GATAAAAATATTTTGAAAAAAAACTAGCCGCCCTGTCACGGTCTCGTCTATGGACGAGACGGGCTCGAATCCTCTCGTCCACAGACAAGATTCCGCATCTGTTTTAAACCCCATCAATTATTTGATGAGGCTTTTTTATTTAAATGTTACTTACTCCGTTAAACAGAACTTTACCTCCCATATATATAAAACCACTACATTTGCATACACAATTATATGTTCCGCAACCCCACACCCACCATGATTTCTCTGCTCACCGCATTTATTGTGGCGTTTGTGGGCAGCACGGTGGCTTTTATCATCTCGCATAAGTTCAATGTGGCCGTGTTTCTGTTTGGTATCATTGCCCTTTCGTCATTTGTGGCTGTGTATTATGCTTTGGAAATATTTATATACCGTAAAATAAAACTGATATATAAAACCATTCACGATGTAAAAAGCCATAAGAAGGAAAGCCCCATCCTTAAAAGAATTGATTTGAATGCAGACCCCATTGGTGAGGTGAACAATGAAGTGATGGACTGGATGACCCGCAGCAACAAAGAGTTGGAGGATCTGCGAAATCAGGAAGCTTTTAGACGTGAGTTTTTGGGCAATGTGAGCCACGAACTTAAAACGCCTATTTTTAATTTGCAAGGATATATACATACACTCATAGATGGTGCCATTAATGACCCTGAAGTGAATATCAAGTTTTTGGAGAAAGCTGCTAAAAGTGCGGATAGGATGGGGGACTTGGTGCAAGATTTAATCAATATATCAAAACTAGAATCGGGAGAGAACCAACCTGAAATGGAGCGATTCGACATCAATGATTTGGTACACGAAATTTTTGACCAAATAGAAATGCGTGCTAGAAACAGGGGCATATCACTAAGGATTAAGGATGGGTGCGATGAAGTGTTTTGGGTGGAGGCAGATAAGTCACAAATAAGGCAAGTGCTGGTAAACTTAATTGTGAATGCAGTTCAGTATGGCAAAGATAATGGAATAGTAACTGTAGGTTTCTACGAAATGGGCGTACACATACTCACAGAAGTGGGCGATGACGGTGAGGGGATTGACAAGGAACACTTGCCCCGTTTGTTCGAGCGTTTTTATAGGGCTGACAAAGGGCGTTCGCGTGACGAAGGCGGCACAGGGTTGGGTTTATCCATTGTAAAACATATTATAGAAGCTCACGAACAAACCATACATGTGCGAAGCACCGATGGCAAAGGAACTACATTTGGGTTTACCCTTGACAAAGCTTAATTCGATATATGCAGTTAATTTGGCAAATCACCATTATTTTCGTGGGCTAATGTTAAAGATAAGTTTCATTTTATTTTATTTCGCACTGTTTAATACTGCAATTGCACAAGTAACTGAACATTTTGACGACGGCGATTTTACTGCCAACCCAGTGTGGAATGGTAGTACCAGTTTATATACTATTAATAGCAGCAAGCAACTGCAAAGCAACGGTACCACGGGCACTGGCGGAGAAACCTCTTATCTTTCCACCCCATCAACCATGGTATCGAATACCGAATGGAGCTTTTGGGTAAAGTTTAACCTAAGCCCCAGCATTCAAAATTATTGTCGTTATTATTTAATGTCCGATCAACAAGATTTGACTGGAAACCTCAATGGGTATTATATACAATTGGGAGGCAGCACAGGTAGTACCGATAGCATTTCATTATATAAGCAAACAGGCAGCACAAGGGTTCGTATTGTTGCGGGACGCCCATCTACCGTGGGCAAATCATTGAACCAGGTTCGCATAAAAGTGCAACGCAATACAAGCGGTTTGTGGCAATTAATGAGTGATACCTCAGGCAACCAAAGTTATGCTATTGAAGGTTCGGCTACCGATAACCAATATACCACAACAGCATATACTGGTACCTATTGCAGATATACAGCCACCAATGTGGGAAATTTTTATTGGGATGATATTATCATAAAATCCAGTATTGATACCGTTCCGCCAATTATATCGAGCATCAATGTGTTATCGGTAAATAAATTGGAAGTAGTATTTGACGAATTGGTGGATGCAGCATCAGCAAAGGTTTTAACCAATTATATTGCAAACAACGGACTCGGAAATCCAGCAAGTTTGGTATTTGACAACCTGCAAACGGTTACTTTAACTTTCTCAAATAATTTTGCTATCAATACTACTTATACTTTAACCGTCAACAATGTAAAAGACCTAGCGGCTAACCAAGCCAATGGTTTGAACAAAACATTTATATATTCTACCCAAACAGTAAAGCCTGTTTTAATCAACGAAATATTTGCCGACCCGTCTCCCAAAATTGGTTTACCTGATTATGAGTTTATCGAATTATATAATCCCAATAAGTTTAGTATAGATCTTAGCAATTGGACTCTAAGTGACGGTTCTTCCACGGCTACTTTGTCAAATACTTTTGGCACACCCATTATTGCAGCAGATAGTTTTATTATAATATGTTCACAGGTTTCCTCAGGCGATTACGCTGCTTATGGGCCTATAGCAATTGCAAGTAGTTTCCCATCACTTAACAATACGGGAGATAAAATAACGCTTAAAAATAATTTGGGCCAATTAATTAATGAAGTGGATTATACTGACAAGTGGTATCATGATGGAACCAAAGCACAGGGCGGATGGAGTTTGGAACGAATAAACCCGTTAACCAAGTGCGATGGAATTACCAATTGGCAGGCTTCGAAAAATGTAATTGGCGGCACACCCGGTCGTGGTAATTCAGTATTAAACACAGTGCTCGATAAAACGCCGCCCGATATTTCCTATTTGTTTTATTTGAACAAAAATACTGTTATAGTATCGCTGTCAGAAGCTGTTACTGCTGCTTCTTTTGCCAGTGCAACATTTGCCTACAGTAACTTTATATCCATTTCCACCAAACAAATTAATACTACTTTTGATACCATTACTTTGGTTTTATCAGGCAATATGATAAATGGTCAGCCTTATAATTTGCAAATAAATGGGTTGACGGATTGTGAAGGAAATACCAAAAAAATGACGGGCACCATTGTATATCAAGATTATAAAATTGCAGATTTTAATGATATAATCATTGATGAAATATATACCAGCCCGTTGCCAAATACACCCTTGCCCAATATGGAATGGGTTGAACTTAAGAACCGTTCAAAGAACCCAATACTTATAAAAAACTGGACCTTTAGCGATGGTTCTACCAATTCTACCATAGCATTTGCAGTGCTTAGGCCAGATAGCTTTTTGGTAATTTGCCATGAGTCTTTTGCCAGTAAAATGATGCCTTATGCAACCACAATTGGCCTTTCTTCGTTCCCGTCACTAAACAATAGCGGCGACAGAATATTTTTAACTAACGAAAAAGGACAAGTGATACATACGGTAAACTATAGTGATGCCTGGTATGCCACAAGCCTGAAAAAGAATGGTGGGTGGAGTTTGGAAATGATAGATACGGATAATCCGTGCAGCAACGGTAGCAATTGGAAACCAACTACTGACAAACTTGGTGGCACACCCGGAAGAAGCAATTCGGTACAAGCAGCAAATCCCGATAACAACAAGCCGCAACTGGCAAGAGTATATACACCTACTGCAAATAGGTTATTATTATATTTTACTGAGTCGGTCGATTCATCATCCATATATATTGATTCAATAACTATAGATCACTTTGCTTTATTGCCCATATCGGTCAAATCTATTTCGCCAGACTATACCGTTTACGAACTTATATACAATGATACTTTTGCCCACCACAAAATATACAAAGTTTCTGTAAAAGGTTTTTATGATTGCAGTGGAAATAAAGGGTATGATGATGCTATAGAATTTATGCTGCCCGAAGCTATAGATACTGGCGACTTGGCCATTAATGAAATACTTTTCAATCCCAAACCCGGCTGCTTGGACTATGTAGAGTTAATAAACAAAAGTAATCATGCGGTCGATTTAAAATATTTGCAATTGGGAAGTATTAAAGATGGGCAATACTATGGCATCACCATAGCTGCCCCCGATGGATATATATTGTTGCCTGGTCAATACGTTTGCTTGAGTGAAGATGGAAATGTGGTAAAAAAATGCTACCAAACGCTCAACCCACTTTGGTTTTGCGATGTTGTTAATTTCCCAACTTATTATACCGATAAAGGAGGTGTGGTTATTCTTAACAATAATTTGCAAGAAGTTGACAGGTTTGAATATAATAAAAACATGCACCATTTATTGGTTGATGATGACCAGGGTGTAAGCCTCGAACGGGTGAGCTATTCAAATCCCACCAATGAGCCTACCAATTGGCAAAGTGCAGCAGGTGCGGTGGGTTTCGGCACACCGGGTTATGCAAATAGTCAATATAATGGAACAACAGTTGGCGATGATTTGTTGGATATTTCACACACAGTTTTTTCGCCCGATGCAGATGGGGTAGATGATGTGTTGAATATTAATATCAAATTTTCAAATGGAGGATATGCAGGCAAACTTTTTATATATGATGCAAACGGTTACTTGGTAAAAACATTGGCCAACTGGCAAGTGCTTGGCACCAGTGCATCAGTAACTTGGAACGGATTTAAAGACAATGGCGATAGGGCAGCAGTAGGACATTATATTATAGTGCTCGACTATTATAACCTAACAGGCAAAACCGGCACAAGCAGAAAAATGTGTGCACTTGTAGAGAAAAAGCAATGATAAATTATAAATGATGTCCCGATAGCTATCGAGATGAATGATGAATGCCCCGCCGCCGTATGGCACTAATTACTGACTACTGATTACTGACTACTATAAATGAAACCCTATATATATATATTAGCTCTATTATCCATACTCACCTCGTGTAAAAACGATATTGATATTAATGCAGAGTGGAAAGAAACGGCAGTAGTATATGCATTGCTGGATGCAAATGAACCTGTACATTATATAAGAGTGGAAAAAACGTTTCTAAATACTGGTTCAGATGCACTGAGAGTAGCAGGGGTTACTGACTCTATATATTTTGACACCTTGGTAGTTTATATCAAACAAATAAATGGGGGAATTATAAATTTCTACCCTGATTATAATGCACCCAAACAACAAGGTGTATTTGCCACAAGCAACGCAGTGATATATACTTCCAGCGAAAAATTAGAGGCAAAAGCAACCTATAGTTTATATATAAAAAACCCACGCACGGGTAAAGAATATACCAGCCAAACCAGCATGGTACACAATTGTTTTATACAAACCCAAACATCTGTGTTCTCAATAAGACCGGATCAAACGATTGCGTACTATTTTTATACGGGTATCAATGCTTATGAATACGAAGCTACCCTCACACTGCATTATTCAGAATTTGATGTTGTAAGTAACCAATTACTGGGGAGGCATTCTTTCAGTTGGGTAGCCGCAAAAAATATACTGGTGAATGACCCAAGAAGCAGTAGGCAAATAAAATTCAATTTGGATGGAGGAAATTTTTACAATCAAATAGCTGCAAACATTCCCAAAAATCCCGGTGTGTGGCGAACTATGGACACCTGCGATATAATATTACATGGAGCCGGCGAAGAGTTGGCCAATTATATAGCGTTGAATAAACCCAGCCTATCCATCGTGCAAAAGAAAACAGATTATACCAATATCGCCAATGGATTAGGGATATTTAGTAGCCGCAACACAAACCTCGAGCAAAAAAGTCTACCCATTGCAGATAGTACCAAGTATTATATATATATTAGTCCCATTACAGCAGGCTTGGGATTTAGGAAACCGTAGTTGTCATTTTATATTTTTAATTTTACACAGTTGTCGCAGATTCCTTACAGTTATGTTCGCAGAAAGTAAACAACCTAAGGAGGATATGTTGGCCGCAAAAGCCTTACATATTGTTTGGGTAGAGGCGATGTGTATTTTTTAGGTTGATATGCAGAGCGGAGTTGAAGCATGATCTAAGAACAAGTCCGCCGCGGCGGAAACGAATGGTGATTTATTAAGTTTGCTGATGCCAAATACATTCATACAACCCAAGCCGATTTTTTTAATCGGCTTGAAAAAGGTTTTGCGATTTGTAATCGCAGTATATAATTCATTTGCAGAAAGGAATCTAAGTTTGTTGTTTGTTTTAGGGTATTGAATACTTATATTTGCGATTAAAGTTAAATTATAAAACGTTATGGCAAAAGTTACATTGAAAGGAACCGGGCAATTAAATGGGTCTGTTCATATAAATAAGACGATTGAAATGGACAATGTTCAAGCTAGAGCTTTTGTAGGCTCAAAACGAGATGAAGTGATTATTGCAACTTTAGCAAGTCATTACCCTGGTGTAAAAATAGACCCAAAAAAAATTGGAGTTAATGTAGATCCTGATTAATAATAAATAATATGACCTTACTTAAAGACAACCTAACCAAATTATTTGATAAGTATGCGAAATCTGACAATGAATCTGTTTCTAAGATTGCATCCCGTGGTTTTGTATATTCAGAAATAGATCCAAATAAAAAAATTCTATTTATCGGAATTAATCCATCTTTTCCTAAAGATTCCGACCCTAAAATAAAAGACTTTTCTTATAATCCTATAGAAGCAGTTACGGGTTATGCAAGTCATTATAAAAGATTTCAAGATTTAGCTGATAGTTGTGAATGCAATATTGGTAGTGATTGGACTTATATGGATTTACTTTTTCTACGTGAAACAGACCAAAAAAATGTAACAGCTCTTTTAAAACATCAATTAGGAACTTCGTTTATTTGTGACCAACTTAAATTATCAATGGAGCTTTTAGAAAAAGGTTTACATCCTAAACTAATAATAGTATGCAATAGCGGAGCAGGACAGTTTTTAGGCATAGACAAAATACAGGGTAAAGATGGTAAATATTTTAATGTTTGGATGGGTTATGAATTTGAATTTGACGAAAAATTTGGTGTGCATGTTATTACTGGCATTTGCAATGAATCAATTTCAGAAGTAAAGACAAAAAACCTTATTGGAACACCAGTATTGTTTACTAGTAGTTTGACTTACATGCATACATGGACAAATAAGCGTTTGGCATGGCAGATAAGAAAAATATTAAAGTTCCATGATATATTCTTTGGTCTTAATTATAATTCTGACAATCGCTTAAAAATATTATTAAGACAATTGGAAAATTTAACAGAACAGCTTGAGCAAACAAAAAAGTTAAAAATAGCTGAGGTTGCTGGACAAGATTACATACAAGCTTCAGAACTAAGAGATGTTGAACTTTCTGAAACTAAAAAAATTGTCGAATATATCCTATCTGTTTTGTTAAGTTCTTAAAATTTATCTGAGGTTATACATAAATTCTTCAATATAAGAGATGCGTATCTATTCATAATTATGATATTCTAAAGCCCCTTCTAAAATCGCTATTCGTTAATCCTTGTTCTTAAATCTCCCCCATCTATTTCGCCCAAGTCC
>JAYVCI010000183.1:0-16419 GCA_043750035.1 Chitinophagaceae bacterium | reverse complement strand
AAAACAAACAATGACCGACTTGCAAAAAAATACAAATTTAGTAGCCGCCTTTTTTTGTGAAAAAAATGTCGCCTATGCTATGAAATAGTTAGTAATATTAATTGATACAATTACTATTTTACAATATTATTTTGATATGGTAAAATAGTAATAACCCACCTTCAATCTCTATCAGAAAAAATAAATAATAGCATATTCACAATAGTTATTTTTAGGCAAAAATTATATACAATAAAATTATAATTGTATATATCAAGGAAAATTACCTAACAAGTTTTACATTACCCGGTATATCAATATCTTTCGATTTGAATATATATATATATACACCCTCAGGGGCTTCTTTGCCACTATATGTTTTCCCATCCCATAATTTGCTCAAGCTATCAGTCTCATAAACTTTTTCGCCCCAGCGGTTGAAAATATCCATGTGGAACTTCTCTATACAATTGAGATTCCCCAATACCTCAAACTTATCATTTAACCCGTCGCCATTGGGGCTAAATGCAGTGGGAAGATATAAACTGTTATTAATTCCGGTCAACAAAAGTGTTTTTGTATTACTGTCCACACAGCTATTGCCACTATATACTTTAAGTTTTATATCATAAAACCCGTCACTGTTAAATTTTTGATCGGGATTTTGAAGGCGTGAAAAAAGTGTATCGGGATTTAGGATATACCATTCCCATTTATTCGACTGCGACGAAGAATCTGCAAAACTAACCATACCCGTGCAGGTGTTCAAGGTATAGGTAAAATCGGCAGTAATGGAGGTGATAACTTTGATGGTTTTGGTAAAGGTATCACTGGCACTGCAGCCACTGGGGTCTAATGAAATTAGTTTGACCGCATAAGTTCCCGCCTGTGTAAAAATATGGGTTGTATTTGCATTGGTGTCCACACTGCCATCATCAAAATCCCAAACATAATTCGTGCCTCCTATACTTTTATTGGTAAATTTAATATTAAGGGGAATACATCCACTATAATTATCTGCAAAAAATGAAGCCTTATTTGAAGAGTCAATAGTTATTGGTACCGATACTAGCTCTGTATCTTGACACACGCCGTTTATAGCAGTAAGCAACACTTTAAATGTACCTATTTTATTATAGTTATGGGCAGTGTTAAAATTGGTATCGGTGTTGCCGTCCCCAAAATCCCATTGATAGGTTATCCCATTACTTGATGTATTGGTAAACACTACGCTGTCACTGCATTTAATTTGGCTAAAGCTAAAGGTAGCTGTCGGTGCAGCCAAAACATCTATAATAGCCATAGAGGTATCTAGGAAATTACAGCCAATAGAATCTATAGTTATTAACTTAACATTATATTTTCCTGAAGTTGTATATTGGTGTGAGGTATTATAATTGGTGTCATTTGTCCCATCCCCAAAATCCCAAAAATAATTAGTTGCCCCCTTACTTTTATTTGTAAATAAAATAGAGAGAGGGGCACATCCTGTTGTTTTTGAAGCCGTAAAATTGGATGAATTAGTCGTGTCAGAAGCAGTAGAGATTGAAACTTTGAAAGAATCAGTTTCTCCAGAAGCATTCGTCACAAATAACATAACATTATATATGCCAGTTATTGTATAATTGTGTGTCGGGTTTGTTGTTAAGCTATCTATTGTATTGTCACCAAAAAACCACTTTAATCTTATATAATTTGCACTCGTATTTGTAAAATCAATTGTACCATTGCACTTATTAAGATAAGTAAACCCTGCTTTTACACAATTTTTTGCATGTATATCATACTGTGCTACATTTGTAGAACAACTATTTAAAACAATATATACACTATAAGTTCCATCGTCAGCAGCTGTAAAATTATTGATGGTCGGATTCGGGCTATTACTGGTAAATCCATTGGGTCCAGTCCAAAAATAATTCGCACTTACGCCCTTATAATCTGTTTTTAAACTGGCACTTGAACCCACACAAATGGTATCTTTGGCAACAATGCTTATAGCGGCCATGCTATTTATTTTAACTATGATATAACCTGTATCGAAAGTGCAATATTGGTCAACTATCTTATATAATATTGAATCTGTTTGTCCGCAAGTTGAAGGTTTATATATTATATTGGTACCTGAAACGGATATATTCCCATATTTTGGAACCGTATTAAACCCTGAAAAATAAATAGCATCTGTTTGAGGATCAAAATCATTTGCCATTAAACTGGAGATGGGAACATTGATAGAATCAGAAGCATTAATGGTAAAGGTGTCAGTACCAATAACTGGATATTCAGGAACATATAAGAATTCAGGAAACCGTCTCACATCGCCATTGAAATTGCCCGGGGTAGTAATAGTTGAATATTGAAAAGCATTGGCAGTAGCAGAAAGATTAGGTTTCTTAATGATTGCAAATGGATCGGTATTATTATAAGTATGAATATGCCACATATTATGGTCTGGGGCCATTTTCATATCATGGGCATAACAACAATTGGCGGTATTTACCCAACTAGAACTGGCAAAACTATATTGTTGCAATTCAGTTACGTTTGAATTATTCATTACTATTGCATAAACCTTAGTCCCATCTGGTGAGAAATTGCCTCCATAAGCACCATTTGAAAAACCAGAACCAATTTGTTTTTCATTAGACAAGACACCTGTTGAATCATCAAAATCTAAAAGGGTCACTTTTAGATTGTCTATCCCAACCGCAACCAATTTTCCCGCTTTTTGGCTATAGCGTAGGGTCATGCTTCTACCACTATTTGAAAAAGTATAAGAAGTAGCAGAACCCACGCCCGAACTGTCTATTAAAAACACATCATAACTGGCAGTTTGATATTTATGAACCAGCAGCCAGTATGAATTTTTATTTCTTCTGGGGACAATTGTCATTCCTTGGTGATATCCTGTTCCGCCAAATGACGTGTTTTTATTGGTTACTTTCCCATTGGCAGCAGCACTAAAGTCAGCTATGCTATAATACAGCCTCCCGGTATCATTGTCGGATGCTGAATTATAAATAATATAATACTTATCACAAGTTTTTGGCATTCTGCAACATGTTACCCCTTGTGAATTATCGTCATCTCCCATCAAGCCCGTTCCATTGGTCATCACTGAATGCGTTTTGTCGATTACAGTAACTCCATCCGAATAAAAAAGCAAGCTTCCCGTTAAAGGGTCGGTTACTGTTACCATAGCCTCGTAACCAAACTGGCCGCTCGAGTATTTATTGGTTAGCTTAGTTACATTGCCAATACTGTCAAATTTTAACCCATCTGTGCCTACACCAAAATACCATATAAAATCTTGTCTCTGAGCAACGGCATTGCTTCCAATAATGAAGCTGAAGAATATGAATATGTATATTTTAATTTTCATTTAACACTCAGTTTTATCTTTTAACCCCACATAGAAACCTATTGATTGCCCCCATGCTTCGCTTTTTGTAAGTCTTAATTAATCTCTAAAATTTCTTTCTTGTTTAAAATTTAGCAAGCAAAGATAATTTAAAGTTGTAATCCCACATAATATTTATTCATATATCCACTATAAGTCATTCATAAATCATTAAAACGCCTTTATTTTGCAGGGCTAAAGCAATCATTTTGGTATCAGATTTTTTAATTTCATTGGGCATACCCACCTACAAGCGACCGCACAGGTTGCAAAATTTGCTACAGCGATTGCACACCCAGTTGGGTAAAGACAATAAAAAATTTGAAGTGGTTGTGCCTGATAATTGCTCACAGGATGAAACACCTATGGTCATAAAATCTTTTGAGAAGCTACTTGCCATCAAGCATTATAACAATGAAACCAATATCGGGTCAAACAACAATGTGCTCTCCCTTATTGAAAAATCATCGGGTGAGTATTTGTGGATAGTGCCTGACGAGGATGACTTTGTGTATGACGACTCACTACAACAGGTATATCAAGCAATTGCAAACTGCCCTGTAAAACCCGCTGTAGTGCTGGTCAACTATGATTTGGTGGAGCTTGATACCAACAAAGTACTCAAAACAAACGCAATGAAAATTGACAAGGATATGTTTTTTGAAAAAGGATTCGATGCACTCAGGGTATTGCAGGATGTTGATTTTCTTACAGGTATATGTTTGCTGGTAAACCGCGAAATGTGCAAGCACCCTTTTGCAAGCGAAGAAGCTGGCGAACACCACTCACCGCTATCGATGGCTTTAACATGTATGGCTGAAGGTGCTTGCCTAGTAATAGCAAAACCTTTGGTGGTATTGGGTGCGGGAGATACTTCAAACTGGCGTAACTACTGGCCCCGTATCTATTTTCAAGATATGACCTCCTGCCTTTTTGCCGCCCACCATAAACTGGGATTTCCCGCAGCTATTCTCAAAAGGCAGATTGACCTTAAACGCAGTTATAAAACTGCCAATGCCGTATTAAGCTGGCATCGCTTTGTGCTACAAAAATTTGGCATGAGCTGGAAAACCCTGGCAAAATATTATGGTTGGGGCTTTGTGCTGAAATTGATTTTGTTGGCTCCATTTAAGATTTTTATGGATTTGAAAATCATTAAAAAATTAAGAAGTTAGAGATTAAAAAGCGGGATTAAAAATTTACGATATACGATGTACGATGTACGATTTTTGCTGACGCAACATTGGTATGTGATGTTGCGAACACCTCTGGGCAAAAGACCAAGCCACAGGCAGTGCAAATAAGCAGGCGAAAGCAACCCCTGAATCCTGAATCCAAAATCCCGAATCCCAAACAAGCAGGCGAAAGCAACCCCCGAATCCCGAATCCTGAATCCCGAATCCAAAATCCCGAATCCCAATCCTACCTTTGCCGCACAAATGAATTTGGGAATTATACTTGTATTATTGCTGCTATCTCCTTTAACAGGTGGAGTTTTAGCATGGTTTCTAAATGGGGGAAGGCACTCGCAGGTTAAAATATTCCTGTCTTTTAGCGGAGCATATTTATTTACTATATCCGTTACCTCTTTAATGCCCGAAGTATATAAAGACGGAACGGTAACCACTGGTCTTTTAGTATTGGCGGGTTTTATGTTTCAGATTTTGTTGGAGCAGTTTACCAAGGGTGTGGAGCATGGGCACATGCATCAACATGGCAGCAAAGGCTTGCGTCCGGTATTGCAGATTTTTATCGGGATGTCGCTCCATGCTTTTTTAGAAGGGATGCCCATTGGCGATTCGGGATTTATAGAAAAGGGGATTTCACAAAAATTGCTGCCGGGCACTTGTCTGCACGAAATTCCAGCGGCTTTTGCTTTGGGAAGCGTCTTACTGGCTTCGGGTTTCAGGGGCTTCACTTTTTGGGCTATCATCATTCCTTATGCTTTTATGTTGCCAACAGGGGCTTTAATTTCTGGGTTATTAAACAGTGGCGGCATGGAAGGCTGGGTACATAAGTGGTTATTGCCCTTTGTTATCGGGGCTTTCTTGCATATATCGACCACTATATTATATGAAAACAGTGAGAACCATACTTATAAAAAACTACGCTTGGTAGCAGTATTGGCGGGTGTATTGATGGCCACCGCAAGTTTGGTATTATAATATATGAGAACCCGGTACGCTCTCGAAATCGCATACAAAGGCACACTGTTTCACGGCTGGCAATTGCAGCCCAACTGCAATACCGTACAAGCAGAAATGCAAAAAGCATTATCACTGTTATGCCGAGAAGAAGTGCATTGCCTCGGCTGTGGCCGCACAGATGCAGGCGTTCATGCCAAACAATTTATTCTGCATTTCGAAATTAATGGCGAACTGCCCGATAACATCGTATATAAACTCAACCATTTGCTTACCCGAGATATCAGCACTTATCATATATATAATGTATCTCCAGATTTTTCTGCCCGTTTCGATTGTACCGAACGCAGTTATGAATACCATATACACCAAAAACCCAATCCTTTTTTAACCGAATACTCTTGGTTTTTTTTTAAACCTTTAGATATAGAACTGATGAATGTAGCGGCAGCAAAACTTATCCAACACAAAGATTTCAAAGCTTTCTGCAAAGCAAACTCGCAAGTGAACCATTATGAATGCACGGTAAAAGAAGCTGTATGGACACAAGACGATTACAAGTTGCTTTTCAAAATTACGGCCAACAGGTTTCTGCGAAACATGGTGCGTGCCATCGTTGGGACCTTGATAGATTTAGGCGAGGGGAAAATATCTTTAGCCGATTTTGAGCAAATAGTAAATAGCAAAGACCGCAGAGAATCAGGACAATCGGCCCCGCCCCAAGGCTTGTTCTTAACCCGCGTAGTGTACCCGCCCAACACGTTTGAACCCTTCCAATAATTTTTTTAAAAAAGGTGTTGGTTTGTATTTGCCCAAAGCAATATCTTTGCAGCCCTTTTAAAAACATTCCTTGATAGCTCAGTTGGTTAGAGCGAGTGACTGTTAATCACTAGGTCCCTGGTTCGAGTCCAGGTCAGGGAGCAGCAAAAATAAGCCGATGATAAGTCGGCTTTTTTATTTTAACGATGCATTACGTTTATATCCTCATTTCTTTAAAAAACAATAAATTCTATATTGGAGAAACATACGATATACAACAAAGACTAGTATATCATAATGATCCAGCTCTCAATAATAACTCTACAAAAGCTGGGATACCCTGGCAGCTATACTTCGCAATCGAGGTACCAGACAGGGCAATAGCCCGGAAGATAGAAAAATATATTAAAAGCATGAAGAGCCGGAACTATATAACTGGGCTCAGGGAAAACCCGCACTGGGTTGAAAACCTAAAAAATAAATTTCTCTAGGTCCCTGGTTCGCCCCGAATAAGATTCGGGGCAGGTCAGGGAGCAGCAAAAATAAGCCGATGATAAGTCGGCTTTTTTATTATCCTTTACTGATACAATTGCTAACACAAATTATATAATACCTTATTTCATCGGTTGCTTGGTTACAATACAAAATACTTCATATAATACTGAAAGGGATAAACGAGTATTCCAATTTTTTCAGAAATGTTTTTTCCTTCTTCCCAGAAAAAGATGCCCGCAGGGCGTTCGCCCTGGCGAAAGGTGTGCGGAGGCCCTGTGCGAAATAGCATAATTTAAAAACGAATCTATTTAAACATGACTAATGTATTTGTGTTTACACATTTATTGTTTTACATTTGTCACAACCAATCTTTGCTTAAACAAGACGCCAACACGCTTGAAACATTTTATTGAAATTGATGATACCACTTTGGGCGGACAGGAATTGTTCGGCCTCATAAAATCGTTTTTGGCAATGAGCGAAAACAATGCGGGAATAAAAATAACTGGCCCACTGGAAACCGCGGCTATATTGGTGGAACGCAACGAATTTTTGGAAGACTTGCTCAATGAATTGCCCATTGAGATGGGAATACTGGACAAAGACGGACGCTATATATATATGAACAAAAAGTCCATATCCAAACCAGAACGAAGGGCTTGGATTATAGGCAAAACCGATGAAGAGTATTCCCGCGAATATAATTTTCGCACCGACCTTCAGGAAAAACGTACCGCTGCTTTTAACAAAGCTTGCGAAACTGGCAAAGAGGTTTCTTGGTTCGAAGAATTTGAAATGCCAAATGGCACTACGAAGCACTATATCCGCAGGTATGCACCTATATACACTAAGGATAGTGATTTTTCTTATCTGATTGGTTATGGCTTGGATATTACCATTATAAAACAAGCCGAGGTGGAAATACTGGAAGCTAAAAACAATGTAGAGAAAGCTTTAAAAATAAAGTCAGATTTCCTGTCTTCTATGAGCCATGAAATGCGAACGCCGATGAATGCCATCATAGGTTTTAGTGAATTGATGCTGGACAGCAACCTTGATGATGAAAATATAACGATGCTCAATGCTATTCGTTTTTCGGCAGGCAACTTATTGGGTCTTATTACCGATATACTCGACCTTTCTACACTGGAAGCAGGCAAGGTGGAACTTCATGAAGCTGCTTTTAGCATAAAGGCACTTATGCCAAAAATAAAAAGCACCATAGAACTTGCAGCAAAAAGCAAAAATTTAGAATTGAATATCCATATTGCCGATGATTTGCCTGATAGATTAATTGGCGATGAGTTCCGTTTATCGCAGGTACTTATCAATTTGCTCACCAATGCAGTTAAATATACTGACCAAGGAAGTATCAGCGTATCTGTTAAATCGCATGGTATTAGCGAAAGCCGTTGCTTGTTGCATATAGAAGTACAAGATACGGGTATCGGTATTCCAGCAGACAAGCTTAAATATATATTTGATAGTTTCACGCAAATGCATATACAGCATTCACGCAAATATGGAGGCACAGGTTTGGGCCTTGCCATAGTGAAACGCTTGGTATTACTGATGGGTGGCGACATCAGTATAGAAAGTGCTGTAGGCAAAGGCTCATGCTTTCATCTGGCTATACCTTTTCAAGTTTATATAGAAAAACTAAATGAATCGAAGCCTACAATTGCCCCACCCTATAATTTAATTAACGATTTAAAAATATTGGCAGGAAAAAATGTATTGGTGGTAGAAGACAATATAATCAATCAGAACGTGATTGCACAAATGCTCAAGAAACTCAACTTAATAAGCACGATAACTGAAAATGGGAAAGTGGGACTGGATGCCATGCGTACAGGTAACTACGATATGGTACTGATGGATTTGCACATGCCCGAAATGGATGGATTTGAAGCGACAGAACATATACGAAAGTTCTCCAGTATCCCTATTATTGCCCTTACTGCCGATATTTTCCCCCACTCACAAGAGCGTGCCTACCAATGCGGCGTAACCGATTATATAACAAAACCTGTGAGGCTGGATGATTTGAAGAGTAAGTTGGTGAAGCATATAGTTTAGTGTTAAGGAGTAAGGAAGGGGTAAGGGCCATACGGCTATTGCCACACAATTTGCCTTGCAAATTGGATTACTCCTTATCCCTTATTCCTTACCCTTATTCCCTAATAATCCCCCTTCTCTCCAGTAAACTGGTCTTCTTTGTTTTTGAACAGCACATTGAAAGTGGTGAGGCTTCCGTATATTTTGGTGATATATTGTTGTATATTTACTTTTTCTTCATCACTCATATTGCTGGTGTTCACACGCTGCTCCATGGTACGCACACGGTCACGTATCATCACAATTTTATGGAACAACTGTTCAATTGGAATTTCTTTTGATGCCAAACCATTATCGCCGGGTTTCAAAATCATTTTTCCTCCTTTCCATTTTTGACCCAACTCTATGGGTTCGGGATATTCGAGATAACGTTTCAGCACACCCGTAAGTATGCGTTCCACATCGAACATGCTCACCATGTCAGTATCTGGGTCAAGTTGGTCTATGATGTTAACTTCCTCTTCCTTGCCTACTTCACGCAAGCCATGCTCGATAAAGCTAACGACATATAAAGCTGATTTTTCGTTCACTACCACCCCTTTGCCATAGCGTGCGTGTTCGAGGCGTGTGCCAATCCCTAAATTTTCTAACATATAATTTTTATTTTGGTTTTATTAAGCCGTCAAAAATACATATATTTGCATGGAGATTACCACACAATAAAATTTTAATTTTTGCGTTATTATATATATGTTAAAGCGTATCATCATTATATTATTATTAGGCACTATACTAGTATCTGTTAATTCATCTTGCAAAGCAAAGAAAATGAATAAAAGCAGAGGCAGCAGAGGTTGTAACTGCCCTCATTTCAAATAATGGAGCAACAAGCACTGAAGCCAGGGTTGTATATCGTTCCTACTCCCATCGGTAATTTGCAAGACATCACATTAAGAGCTTTAGAAATACTCAAAAGCTGTGATATGATTTTGGCCGAAGACACACGTGTTACGGGCAATCTTCTCAAACATTTTCAAATACAAAATACACTTAAGCCTTTTCATTTGGCCAACGAGCATAAAACTTTAGGGCATTATATAAGTATATTGCAAGAAGGAAAAATCCTTGCACTGTGCAGCGATGCAGGCACGCCCGCCATTTCCGACCCAGGCTATTTGCTTACCCACGAATGTGTTGAAAAAGGCATATATATAGAATGCTTGCCAGGCCCAACTGCTTTTGTTCCTGCTTTGGTAAAATCAGGATTCCCAACAGATAGTTTTGTATTTGAGGGTTTCTTGCCCCACAAAAAAGGCAGACAAACTAAATTAAAAGAACTGGCTACAGAAAAAAGAACCATTATATTATATGAATCACCCTACCGTGTGGTGAAATTATTGGAAGAACTTAAAGAACATTTTAGCGAGGACAGGCAGGTTTCTGTTAGCAGAGAGTTGAGTAAAATGTTTGAAGAAACAATAAACGGAACAGTATTATATTGTATTGAACATTTTACCAAAAAAGAACCCAAAGGCGAATTTGTTATTGTAATAAAAGGACATGCTTAAAAAACTGTTTTATTATATACTTCCCGGACTATTGCTCACTTCAAGTTGGCTTCACGATTACTCCTTCTTTTTTATATTCATTGCTTTTATTCCTATTATACAAAAAGCGAATACGGAACAAAAAGCTTTTAAGTTTTGGCTATATACTTATGTAAATATGTTGCTGTGGAATGCAGGCAGCACTTGGTGGGTTTGCTTGGCATCTGTTGAGGGTGGGATAGCCGCCATCGTAGCCAATAGTTTGCTAATGACTTTACCTTTGTTATTATATTATCATACCCAGAAACGCATACAAAAACCTTGGGCTATATTCTCGTTAATTTTTTATTGGCTCACTTTCGAATATATGCATTTGCGTTGGGAACTCACTTGGCCTTGGCTCACGTTGGGCAATGCTTTTGCTGGTATTCCTTCTGTGGTGCAATGGTATGAATTTACGGGGCATTTGGGTGGTAGTATATGGGTATTATTAATTAATATATTTATTTGGAAGTATTATAATAACCCAAGCATTAAAAAAGTAACTATTCGTCTAATTCCTATTGCAAGTATTATAGTAATTCCGTTGATCTTTTCTATTATATTTTCATTTAACTACTCTAGTGTAACGCCACGAGAATACCATACTATCATCGTACAACCCAATATTGACCCCTATAACGAAAAGTTTGGAGAACTAACAGCTAGTGAGCAATTGGACAAAATGCTGACTTTGGCTGCTACCAAAATACAGAAAGAAACAAAGCTTGTGATGTTCCCCGAAACTGCGTTGACGGATAATATTGAAGATGGCAAAATAGAAGAAAATGAAAATATACTTAAGCTAAGAAAATTTATAGATAGTTTTCCGCAAACTTCTATATTAATCGGGGGCAATGTGTTTCATGTATATCAAAATGGCGAAGTGCAGCAACCTACTGCTCGTAAAGACCCTGGAGGAACAGTGTATGATATATATAATACTGCTATCTATTTAGAAAAAGATAAAAAAGCGGAATTGTATTTTAAATCGAAATTGGTACCTGGAGTTGAAAAAATGCCCTATCCCCAATTCTTCAAATTCCTTGAAAAATATGCTATTGATGAAGGAGGGATTTCTGGTTCTTTGGGTGTGCAAGTAGAAAGAGAAGTATTCAATGTGCAAGATAAATTTAAGATTGCCCCGGTTATATGTTACGAATCAGTATTTGGAGAATATGTAACAGAATATGTAAAAAAAGGAGCAAATGTAATTTGTATCATAACCAATGATGGTTGGTGGGGAAATACACCCGGTTATCGCCAGCACTTTAATTATGCTCGATTGAGAGCAATAGAAACACGTAGAACTATACTTCGTTCAGCCAATACGGGAATATCAGGGGTGATTGATGAAAAAGGAAAATCATCCGATATGACAAAATGGTGGGAACCTGCTGTAGTTTCTGCAACTTTTACCCCAACATCTAAAACAACTTTTTATGTGCAGCATGGTGATTATCTGGGTTTAGCTTGTTGTTGGGGAAGTTTGGTATGGTTGGTATTGGGGGTGTTTAAAATTAAGTTTTAAGATGTTCACCTCATTGTTGAGGAACACCAACAAAGTCGTCATTCTGAGCAGGCTTCCTGCGAAGAATCCCATGGAGTGTATGCTCGGAGTGATTAAAATTCCCGAGCACACTTCAATGGGATTCTTCGTCACCCCTCCGCACAACCAACGCGTCGTTCCTCAGAATGACGGCATACAATATTCACTCCTTGCAAGTAAGATATATATAATATTTTGCCGTATTTTTGTACCCTGAAATGAAGCTATCCAACGAAAAGAAATTACTCATCTTTGTTACCCTCATGGTGATTGCTGCTAATGTGGCAGGCAGCTACTTGGTGAAAGGCTCAGATGAATTGCGGGAGCGTTTGCTCATTCTTGTTACTGTACCCATATATATTATAGTAATAGGTGCTGAAATTTTGTTCAGTTTTTTCAGGGAGAAAAAGTATTATAGTGGCGAAGGGATTTTAGCCAATATATATTTAACAGTCCTCAATATGGGTTTCGATCTTGCATTAAGGGTATTTTGTCTTTGGTTTTTGGGTATATGCTATGATGCGGGAGGATTGCAATTAAATATGGTTTGGGCACCCGTTTTATACTGGGTGGTGCTTACCGTTTTCGAAGATTTTATGTACTATTGGGAGCACAGGGTTGATCATTTTTGCAGATTCTTTTGGGCCTCACATGTTACCCACCACAGTAGCGAAGAGTATAATCTCACCGTAGGTTTCCGCTCATCGGTATTCCAACCCTTATACAGGTTTATATATTTTATTCCGATTGCTTTTGCTGGGTTCAGACCTGAAGATATTATGTTCACATACGCATTTACGCAAATGTGGGGTATTTTCGTGCATACGCAAACCGTGGGCAAACTTTGGAAACCTATTGAGTTTATTATGTGTACGCCAAGTCATCACAAAATTCACCATGCATCCAATGTTAAATATTTAGATAAAAACATGGGAATGCTGTTAATTATTTGGGACCGGATTTTTGGCACTTTTCAACAAGAAGAAGCGGATTACGAACCCATTAAATATGGGCTAACCACCAATATTAAAACGGTTCACCCTGTTACCATCGTATTTCATGAATGGAAAAATATAGCCAACGATTTGAAAAAACCTGTAAAACTAAAACACAAATTGATGTATATGTTTGGCCCCCCTGGGTGGAGTCATGACGGTAGCACCCTTACCAGTTCGCAGATGAGAGAAAAAGAAAAAATCGGTAATCAGATTTAAGTATTTATCTTTGCTAAGTAAAGCAATCCCAAACAGTAAAGTTTATATGAGATATTTTTTTACTATTATAGTTATTCTTTGCTGCCTGAACAGCCATGCACAGGACAGGCGTAGCGATAGTGTTGATATTACCGATATCCACATAAACTTAGATATGACCCGTGGGGTGACGGGACAAAATCAAATCGCAGGATTTGCAGCCATCAAACTTAAAGCGGTAAACTTTGCCATTTCCTATGTACACTTCGATTTGCTGAAGATGACAGTGGACAGCGTATTGCAGAATGCCAACCGTTTAAATTTTAATTATAATGATACCAACATATATATAAACTTATTCAAATCTCTTGTAAAAACAGATACTGAAGAAGTAAAGATATATTATCACGGACAACCCCAAGGCGACCCATCGGGCTGGGGCGGTTTTTATTTCACCCCTCCCTATGTATATAATTTGGGCGTGGGTTTTCAGGTAAACCCACATGTATTTGGCCGCTCCTGGTTTCCTTGTTTCGATAATTTTGTAGAAAGACAGCTTTTTAGTTTCAATATAAGAACGGATAGTATAGACCAAGCTATATGCAACGGTTTACTTGTATCAAATACACAAAATACTGACGGCACTATTAACTGGCTATGGAAGCTGGGGCAACCCATACCAACTTACCTGGCCAATGTTTCTGTTGCTCCTTATAAACCTGCGAAGTATATATATAATAGCATTGCAGGAAATAAAATTCCAGTATGGCTTGCTACTTTACCTGTTGATACCAACAATGCAATAAAGTCTTTTACAAATTTGAACAATTGCCTTAGAGCTTTTGAACAAAACTATGGTCCTTACTCATTTGACCGGGTGGGATATTGTATGGTGCCTTTTAACAGTGGAGCAATGGAACATGCAGGAAATGTATCATATCCATTATATGCCAGCGATGGTAGCAAAACCTACGAAACCTTATGGGCACATGAGCTTGCACATCAATGGTGGGGCAACCACACTACTTGTAAAAATGAAGGCGAAATGTGGTTGAACGAAGGATGGGCTTGCTATAGTGAAGCTGTTTTTTTAGAGCATATATATGGCAAAGAAGCATATAGAAAACGTGTTTTGGATAACCATGCTTTGGTTTTGCAAAAAGCACATGTAAATGATGGTGGGTATCGAGCTGTATCAGGCGTACCCCATGATTTTACTTATGGTACCACGGTATATAAAAAAGGTGCGGATGTGGTGCATACACTAAGGGGTTATATGGGCGATGCGAATTTTTTTGCAGCTTGTTTAGACTTTCAAAAAACTTATAAATTTAAAGATGTAAACAGTGATGATTTAAAAAATATTTTTCAAAAACATACCTTACAAAGTATGACAAGCTTTTTTAATAATTGGGTATATGAAAAAGGATTCCCGCATTTTGAAATCTCCAATATAAAAATTGATTCCAGTGGTTCATTATATAATATTTCAGGTACTATCATACAAAGATTATTAGCCACCCAAAAGCTATATGACTCTGTACCTATTGATTTTACAGCTATTGGAGCAAATCTAGAAAAATACACCAAGCAAATTATAGTAAGTGGATATTATACCAATTTTCAGATAAAAAACATTCCTTTCAAACCACTTTCTATATGCCATGACCTGTACGAGAAAATTAGCGATGCCATTACCGATGAGTATGAGATTATTGATTCAGTAAAAACCTATAAATACACCAATGCCCGATTAAGTTTGATTGTAAGGAGTGTTTCTGCAAACGACTCCAATTGGGTGCGGGTAGAACACCATTGGTTAGGTGCAAGTGGTGCTACCAAAACACCAGGTTTATACATATCACCTACCCATTATTGGACCGTGCAAAGTATTGTTGGATCTACATTTGATGCAGATGCCTCCGTCAATTATTCAGGTGCCAAAGATGCAAGCGGTATACCTGGACTTGATAGTAATCTATTATACAAAACCGAAGATAGCTTGGTATTATTATACCGTGCAAATACGGATAGTCCTTGGGTTGAATATGCAGACTATACCAAAAACATGGGCAGCAAAACCGACCTAAAAGGAAATATACTCATCAAACATATTAAATCTGGTGATTATAGTTTTGGTGCTTATAATACACGCCTGTCATTGCCGAGTTTGCAGAAGAATGACAATCAGTATATTGCTAAATTTTACCCCAATCCCAGCAATGGCATAGCAACTATCGAACTAACAGAAAACAATATAAAGGGCAACTTGGTATTATATGATTTAAAAGGGCGTTTGTTACAAACAATACCTACCCGTTCTGGAAATTTGTATTATGAAATTACTACCACTTCCAAAGGAATATATATCATTAAATTTGAAACCCAACAAGGAATAGCATTGGAAACTATCAAATGGGTGGTTGAATAGATTTATTATAGTATTTGTACTGATTCCAAACCCAATAAACTACTAATTTTATTATATAATATTTGTTGGTCAATCGGTTTGGTTATATAATCATTCATTCCGCCATCGCAACACTCTGTCTTGTGAGCAGCACAGTTCAAGTCTCCAGACTTGCGGGGAATACCTTTCGTCAGTCTGGAGACTGACTATATGGTAATTACATCCGCCGCGGCGGAACGCTTCGCTAATCCAGATAATTATCGGGATGCGATGGCTGAAAGTTTAATGTTTTAACCTAAAAGGTCTGAAATAATATACGATACCCATATTTATAGAATTTTCGTTGCTCCATATTCTTTTACTTTTTGTAATATTAGTAGCAAGGTAAGTAACGGTTAAATCATTATAGTTTCTGGTTCGTTTACCAAATGCAGGACCATTATACCTGCCCTCAATAGTTAGCCCTAGTTTATTGCCTCTTTTAAAACTTTTTATAAATTGAAAATTGATTACGGGGCAAAACAAGGTAAATGGTTTACCGCGGTTGAGATTAGTAGCTATAATATTTTTCCCTGTAAACGTCGTAAAAAAGTCGAATCCCGGCTGAGTTTCTTTACCATAATAAAAGCCCAATGCTGCATTTATTTCATAACTTCTTTTTCTATACAACCTATAGTTTATATCCAATCTAAACCCTATATCATATTGACCGCCCTAATGACTAAAATAGAAAGAATCATCCGTATTTACTATATACGAACTTCCAGTGCCCGGAACCATCACACTTGCATTCACACCTAGCCTTTTATATTGATATTGAAACCCAAGCCTGTAGCTTTGTCT
>JAYVCI010000182.1:0-13367 GCA_043750035.1 Chitinophagaceae bacterium | reverse complement strand
TGATTAAAAACAAATACATCGACCTCGTCGAACAAACGTTCTATTTTCCCCGCCATGGATATGATGTGCGGCATGGTAATCTATTCTTCCACGACCTCGATCTGATGGGGATTGTAAAAGAATTTGGAACACCGCTAAAGCTTACTTATTTACCCAAAATAGGTTCACAGATTCAGGTATCAAAAGACCTGTTTACAAAAGCTATAGAAAAATACAAATACAAGGGCAAATACCATTACTGCTATTGTACGAAAAGTTCGCATTTCAAATTCATTATTGAAGAATGCCTGAAAAGTGATGTTGATTTGGAAACCTCATCGGCTTTCGATTTGGATATTATAAAGTCATTGCACAAACAAGGGGTTTTCCCTGCACACAAAAAGATTATTTGCAATGGTTTCAAAACCGATAGTTATATAAAAGCGATGGTGGAGTTGGTACAAATGGGATTTGAAAATTTGGTTTGTGTATTGGACAATCCTGACGAGATAGATTTGTTGGACAGCATGTGCCCAGTAGAAATAAAACTCGGTATTAGGATAGCCACAGAGGAAGAACCCAACTTTTCAGTATATACTTCCCGCTTGGGCATAAGCAGCAAAAAGATTTTGCGATTGTATAACCAGAAAATAAAAGACAATCCCAAATTCACTCTTAAGATGATGCACTTTTTTGTGAATTCGGGCATTAAGGATACTACATTTTATTGGAGTGAGCTCACCCGCTTGGTTAATGTTTACTGCGACCTACGCCAAGAGTGTGATACTTTGGATTGGTTTGATATTGGTGGCGGTATGCCTATATATAACAGTTTGGGTGCGGAGCATAATTATGAATATATGATAGACCAGATTGTGATGATTATCCAATATATATGCGATGAAAAAGAAGTGCCCGAGCCTGATATTTTTACAGAGTTTGGCTCGTTCACTGTAGGGGAGAGTGGGGCAACATTATATAAGATAGTTGGACAAAAACAACAAAACGACAAGGAGCTGTGGTATATGATAGACAGTAGTTTCATTACCACGCTTCCTGATACTTGGGGCATTGGCCAAAAATTTATATTATTGGCATTGAACCATTGGCAGCGTGAGTTTCAACGCATCAACTTAGGCGGACTAACCTGCGATGGGCAAGACTTTTATAATAGTGACAGCCATACCAACCAAGTATTTATGCCCAAGCTGCACCACGATGAAGAATTATATATGGGATTTTTTCACACAGGTGCTTATCAAGAATCATTGGGTGGCTATGGCGGTATTCAGCATTGTTTGATACCTGCACCCAAACATATTATTATTGATAAAAATGAAAAAGGAGAACATACTTTTAAATTGTTCAATAAAGAGCAAACATCAGAAAGTATGCTAAAGATATTGGGGTATTAAAGCAGAAATTATTTTGTCGCCCAACGGTTCAATACAGGACTGCTGGCAAACTCCAAGTTTACACGCACATAAGTTTTTTTACGGTAATGCTTTACCCATTCATCCAATGTGGTTTGGCGTTTGCGTTCCATGGCTGCGGCTTGTATTTTCTGGTAATCAGTAACAGGATTGGTAACATGCGGAGGGATATAACTTTTTAGATATATTAAACGATAGGCCCTGGTATTATCAGGCATCACATAATCCATTACTTCTGAAACTTGGCCGGGTTTCATTTTCTCTATAATAAAGTTTAGTTCTTTGTCCAGCTCTTCCACACTAATGCGGGCCTGCCCTGTAGAAGGGTCAGTAATAAAGCCACCATTGGTGCGGCCTTCTATATCATCAGAATATTTTTTTACCAGTTCTTCAAAGGTTTCAGTTTTGTTTATTACCAATTGCCTAATAGAATCACAAAAATATCTGGCTGTTCTCACATCGTCATTTACAGTTTGGGGTTTTATCAAAATATGTCTGGCCCTCACCCTTTCTCCTTTTCTGTCAATCAATTTTATGATATGGTATCCAAAGGGTGTTTCAATAATTCGTGAAATGCTATCAGGTTTTAGTTTAAAAGCAGTGGCTTCAAATTCAGGCATCATTTCATTACGACCAAAGTATCCCAAGTCGCCGCCATTGCGTGATGAGCCGGGGTCTTGTGAATAAAGCAAGGCCATACTTGCGAAGTCTTTCCCGTTCATCAGTTGTTCTCTAATCTCTTGCAAAGTTTGATAAGCAAAAGCTTTTTCTTCGGCAGTTACATGGGGTTTTCTAACAAAAATGGAGACTTCCACTTCGGCACTGTTATAGGGCAAACTATCTTTTGGGATTTTTTTGAAAAAACTTTGCACATCACTTGGGCCTACTTTCACATCGCGTAAAATGCCTTGTCTTACCTCTTTTATTCTAAGTTGCACGCGTATTTTATCGCGGTTTTCACTTTTAAGTTCGCCCACACTTTTACCCAATACACTTTCCATTTTGTCCATGCCACCATATTCTTGCGAGAGCATCCTAAGCTTGAGTTCCATCTCGCCTTCTACACGTTCGTCCGATACCACCACACTATCAATTTCAGCTTTATATAACATCAGTTTGTCCACCAATAATTGGTCAAGTATGATACATTTGGCTGAGTCGGGACTGATGCCTTCAAAGTTGCGTTTAAGTTGCAAATAGGATATCTCCACATCTGAACGAAGTATATAATTATTCCCCACCACTGCCACTACTTCATCTACCAATATTGGTTTGGGTTGTGCAATTGCCGTGCTTCCCAATAAAATGAGTATAATAAATGTCAGGATAGTTCTCATGGAGTTTTATATATTTCGGTGGTGCCTTCTTTTTCGGCGTTTCGTAGCAATTCAATTTCTTTTTTCTTAACGGCACCAATCTTCTTTTTGTTACTGATAATGTTTCGGATATTGTCCAATTCAAGTTCCAAAGGCGATACCCCACTTCTGATGCGGCTGTCCTTTATATCAACAAAATACAGGAACAATGCATCTTCCAATATAGTTTTACGGTTATTGGTGAGAAACTGCTCTTCGTTATATGCTTTTAAGGGAATCTCTTTGGCTATATCATCAAATTTGAGCCATACAGTATCGTTTACAAAAGTGAACTCTGCAAATAATTTACTATAGTCCATCAACTTTGCCGTCTGCTCCACATCGTCTGCCAAAAACCATTGGCGGGCTTTGTCCAAACCTGTAATACCTTTTTTAAATTTGAAATAGTTAAGCCGCAATAAGTTTGTTTTTAGTTCAAACTCTTTACGGTTTTTCATATAATACTCTTTTATTTCGGCAGCAGTTACTGAGGTGTCCGCGTTTTGAAGCACGATTTTTTGTCGCAGCGATTCAATCATCAACGAGTTTTTATAATCGGCAATTTGTATATCTTTGTTTTTTTCTTCATCACTTAGCTTCTTATCGGCTTCCATTAACAATACCTGGGTCTCTACCCAATTACGTATATAATTTTTTGCAAACCTTTCGCTATCGGCAGCATTGGTATTGGGCATAATCAAACCTTTCAAATCATCACTGTATAAATAATTGTCACCAACACGGGCCAGTTTCCTTCCTTTATCATTTTTGCAACTGAATGTTAGTAATAGTGCCAAACAAAGCAAGCAACAAAAAATAGAGCCGAACTTTGAAGTGTTGAACATTATTTGTATCTAGAAAACAAAGATGCTTTTACAGCCTGGTCAATTTTTACGGGATATTTTTCACGCAATTCTTTAATCCACTGCTTGTCCAAATACGTTTGATAATCGGCTGTGATAATGCCTTTGGCTTCTTGCAATTTTTTAGGACCGGCAGGAATAATCTCTTTAACCCACACTATGGTTACATGCCCATCAGGGAAATTAAAACTACGTACACCTTTTTGCCAACCCAATGAATCTAGCAACGAATTTTCGCCCTTTTCAAATTTACCTTCTTTAAGGCCAATGGCCAGTGCATTTTTCTCATTCAAGGTCTTCTGTATTTCATCTAGCGTCTTTCCATCAGCAATCATTTTGGCAACTATTTGAGAAGTGGCAGCATTGTCGCAATCTATCAAGGCAGCGTCTGCACGGTCTTTCCATTGATAGTTGGCTTTGTTTTGTTCGTAAAAATCTTTCAAGCCAAGGGTATCGGTAGTTGCTTTGCTCCACACTTTTTTGTCGTTTAGTTCAAACAGCAAAATGCCATCATGGTATTCCTTAAACAGGTTTTTAAAGGTGTCATTTTTGCCTTCCAAATGTTCTTCTTCGTAACCCAATACACTTTGTTTTACAAATTCAGCATAGTAGCTATTTACCACAGGTATTATTCCTGAATTAACACGAGGGGTTTGATAGTCAATTATATAATTTGCAAAATCTAATCCTGTAAAGTTTTTGTCTCCCAGTTTGAACAATGGTTTCTTCATCATTTTGTGTTTGGGATTGCCTTTCCATTTGCCTGCAAGTATGCTAGAATCGACAACTGCATAGTACTTTTTCAAATTTGCGGGTTTCTCTTTAAAACCATTTTCTGTTTTTATTCGCTCAATCACACTTTCTTTGTTCATTTCTGAACGCATGTCTTTTACCACACGTGTTCTAAGCTCTTCTTTTTTGTTTTCGTAATCTTGAATGGGTTTAATTTCTAAAAGTTTGAGTATATGCCAACCATAGCTTGTTTTGATGGGCATGCTTATATCTCCTTCATTTTTTAGTGCATAAGCCGTTTCTTTAAAATCGGGGGGCCAGCGTGTGTCAAGACTTTGAATGATGTTAAGCACACCGCCTTTGGTTGCCGTACCTTCATCTTGCGAAAACTTTTTACACAACTCTTCAAATGAACTGCCTTGGTTAATCCTGTTATATAAGCTGTCAATTTTATTTTTAACTTGTTGGTTGGCCACTGCATCGGTAGATATTTTGAGCATGATGTGGGCAACTTTCAAATCGGGGCGGGCGGCACGCTTGTCGGCCACTTTTATTATATGGTAGCCAAAACGTGTACGGAAAGGCAAGCTCACCTCGCCAATAGCCGAATTGTAAGCCATTGACTCAAAAGAATAAATCAAATTAAATGCAGTGAAATAACCCAGGTCGCCGTTATTGTACTTGGCAGAAGGATCTTCGCTGCTGCGGGTAGCAACACTGTCGAAATTTTCACCCCCTATAATTATCTCATTCCGAATCTTCATGATTTTTTCATAAGCTATCAGCGTATCCTTTGGCAGGGCATACTCATCGAGGAAAACCAGAATATGTGAGGCCCTTACCTCAACACGTGTGCGGTCGTAAGCTTCTTTTATAAGTTTCTCGGTTACATTTTTATCAGTAAGGTAGGGCTGGGCAAGTTGTTTGCGGTAGCCTGCAAGCTCTTTGCGGTAGTTTTCGGCAGTATCCATGCCAAGCACGGTGGCTTCCTTTACTTTCAATTTGAAATTGATGTACAATTCAAGGTACTCATCAATACTTTTACTGTCAGGCACTTGGCCTTTGGGGTTGTTTTTCATGTACACCCTTTCGAACTCGGTGCGGCTCACGGCATCATTGCCGTAGGTGAAAATGTTGGGAGACTGGGCATTTGCAGATATTACAAACACCGTGAACACTATTGTAGAAAAAAATTTGCTGAACATTATTAGATTAATAAATTTATGAGTTAAAATTGCGGGTGCAAAAGTATAGCACTAACCCTTATAACCCAATAACCAAATTCCAACATGAAAAAATCATTGCTTATAGTCACCTGCATTTGTGTGGCTATTGTTTTTAGTTGTAAAAAGAAAGGTACGACCGATCCTGTTACCGATCCCAATGCGAATTCTAAAAAATTTACCATCAGCAGCCCTTCGTTTGCTAATGGTGGATTGCTACCCGTTAAGTACACCACTGATGTGGCAAAATCTGTTTTCCCTCCAATTGCTTGGGTCAACCCGCCAGCCGGTACCAAATCGTTTGTTCTTATAATGGATGACCCAACTCCTAAAAATGTAGCGACCTGGGGCCATGCCACTACCAATTGGTGTGTATTCAATATTCCAGATACTTGTCGCTCAATAAGTGAAGGAATCAACCTTTTCTATAAATTACCCGATGGGGCCAACATTGCCAATAATGAATTAGGCCAACCACAGTATGGACCGCCCAGTCCTCCAAGTGGGGAGGCACACACTTATTCATTCAGGTTATATGCAATTGATAATAGACTTACATTAACAGATGGCACCTCAAGGGCTAAAGTATGGACTGCAATGCAAGGCCATTTTAAAGACAGTGCTAGTTTTACTGCACATTACTATTAAACGACACAAAAAATACAAGGCAAGGTTTTTGTTTAACAAATTCTGAATGTTAAAAAAGTATTTCATGTTTTTTTGTTTGGCTTATGTGGCCAATGCAAATGCACAACTTGTATTTCAGAATACAAGCAATGATTATGGTACTGTACCCAAGGCTAAAATTTTGTTCTCAGAGTTTATAGTTACCAATACTGGTACTGAAGATGCTTTTATATTGCGATTGGATGGGGCCAGTAATTTTAGTTGGGCATTTGCAAAAGCTGCTATAAAGCCAGGCGAGAGCGACACCATCAGAATATATTATACACCCGATAAGGCAGGGCCGTTCAACGAAAAAATAAAAGTGTACCTAAGCACCGACGATAAGCCCACAGTGCTCGAAATGAAAGGTATAGTAAAGGAATTGGTGAAAGAAGATCCCATGCCTTGCTACTCTTTCCGCGATGCCCATCCTGATTTATTTATACTGGGGGTTATCCCAAAACTTGATGCATTGGTTATTGATGCAAAAACGAAACTTCCTATTGAAGGAGCTTTTTTTCAGGTGTTCGATGGTAGCTTCCGTTCATTTTATAACTATACAAAAATGGAAGGAACTATTCAATATAACGTAACTCCAGGATTGTATGATATTAGGGTTTCAGCCGATGGATATAAAGCCAAGGCAATAGAAAAGTATTTAAATAGAGAAACGCCAAAATTTGTAATAGAACTTGAACAGATTAATTATGATACCGGTAAAACTATTATAGCCGAAACCGTCGTAAAAAAAGCGGAACCAGCACCTATTGAAACTACTGCTGTAAAAATAGCCAAAGTAGAGCCTGTTAAAACAACTAAAAAAAATCAGCCGAAAGATTCCATACCTACTAAAAAAAATGAACCCAAAGTATTACCAGTCCTACAAACAGAAATAATGGATGGCAAGTTGAACCCATTGTTTTATACGCCCAATAATATTGTATTGCTTGTTGACATATCAGGCTCAATGGCCAAGCCCGACAGGTTGGATTTATTTGTGAAACAATCGCACCAGCTTATTGAAAAACTCCGTCCGATGGATAGAGTGAGTATTATAGTTTTTAGCCAAACCGCACAAATATTGGTGCCTCCCACACCTGCCAGTGAAAAGTTTTTGTTCTTCAAAAGAATAGATAGCTTAAGGGCAAATGGCATGACCAATGCCAACAAAGGAATAGTGCTGGCTTACGAACTTGCCAACCAAGCATTAATACCAGGCGGCAATAACCAGATTATATTGGCAACCGATGGTGTTTTCCGCCTTGCACCCGAAGATAAAGTATTGTTGCAAACCTTTAGCAGTCGTGAAATTGACCCAATTATATTATCGGTACTTATGCTGGGCATATCAGAAACAGCAGGCAAAAAATTGCAAGAAATAGTTGACCTTGGCAAAGGTTCTTTGATAAAAGCTAATGAAGATCCATCTGCCATCGATTTGTTAGTGGAAGAGATAAAGGAACGCTCGAAGAAGAATTAATTTAAAATCTGATACAACCCTTTTACCGTTTTTGTGTCCTTATATAAAAGTATCACATGTATTAAAAAACCGTTTCCTTTTGTTTCCTTTAATAATATTAAAAATGAAGAAATTTATACTGTTTTTATTCCTTTTTTATGTTGCAGTTTGCAGTTATGCTCAAGATTATTTCCCATTTGATAGGGCACACCGCAGCACGTTTGCCTATTGTGATAGCCTCAACAACTATAATATCCAAGCATTTTATATTGCAAAAGCTGATACCCTAAATGGAGATTCTGTGTATTATATGAATGACCATGTAGAAAATGACGAGCAGTGCCACCCATTTGAACAAGGTGTATTTAGGACGGATTCAAATAATGCTTTTATTTATAAAGTAATTAAGAAAATGGATGGCGAATATAATTTGTATGAACGAAATGGGAATATATTGAACTATAATACAAATTGGCTGCCCAATGTTAAATACAATACAAAAATCTATATTGGTCAAACGTCATCATATTATCAGATTGCACTTGCTGGTAAGAGTTATGAATTGATTAATGGGGTATATGATTCTGTTGTTTTCTTCGATTTTTATAATAATAATATTAAACAACAATCACAACTAAAAGTATATAAAAATTTCGGTATTAAAAAATTCCCTTTTTATTTTAAAAAGAACAATTTCCAAATTGATTTCTCTATACCCAAATATAAAGATATATATGATTACCAAGTAGGCGATGAATTGCAATACGAATGGAAAGTTACTGCCGGCACGTGGGGATATTATTTACTTAAATGTAAGTCGTTAATTATTGATACGGTTAAAGATATTGGATATTACTATTTTGACAAGAGCTGGTTCGGATTCAAATATAACCCCAATCCAACTCCTCATGCAGACAGTTCAAATGGATTTACGACCGATAGCCTCATTATAAAAAACTATTCCCAGCTTATATACAAAAGTCTTCCAAACGAAGCTTGTTATAAAGATACAGCTAAAAAAAATGTACAAATGTATTATGCCAATAGGCAACCTAATTTTAACAATGCCACGGCTATACATATTGGCGGAGAAGGTTTTGCTTTTGATTCAGCAGATTATTTAAAAGTTTGTGCGTATCTATTACCAAACCAAAGGCAAAATAGGTTTTGGACTGCAATTGATGGATCTACGCCAAGCTATACTACACACGACACAACCTTGGTTTTTGGTGTTGGGCTAACAAAAGAAGTTACAAGATATATATACAATTTTACAAATGTAACAACCGCCACTACCACACTTAGATATTATAAAATAGGCAACAAAACATACGGCACAAAGTACACAGGAATCACTGATCCAATATTTGATAGTAACCCTATCTCCATCTACCCCAATCCCTGCAACGATTATATCACCCTCTCAAACCCCAATCATTCTTTGTTTAAAACAGAAATGTATTCCATTGACGGGAAATTATTGAAGCAAATTCCGCAGTCAAGTTCAGATAAAATAACTCTCGATGTTTCCGATTTATCACGAGGCGTATATCTGCTGAGGGTTATTAATAACAATGGTGTGAGCACGAACAGGGTGGTAGTTGAGCGTTAAAAACAAGTATAAAATATTTCAGCCTTTGCACGTTTTAGATGCAAATTAAAAAGCAAGGGCTATATTTGCCCAAAATATCCATTAATAGGGGAGAGCTGAAAACCTTTTAGAGTAGGCAAAATAAACAAAATAAACAAAACACAACAATGAAAAATTATTTACTAATCGTCCTTCTTGCCGTAAGTTCAGCTTCCTTTTCGCAATCGATGTGGAGTGAACCCGGTGCATTAAAAGCCAATAACATAATACTTGCCGTACACTGCGATGCCGCAGGGAATGCATACGCAGGAGGCAAGTTTAAAAACGCCAATGGCGATTTTATTGTGGTAAAATGGAGCGGTACAAGTTGGGGCGAGATGGGCGGTGGCAGCACTTCATTATATGCAAACAATGCCATAAATACAATTTGCTCCGATGCTATTGGGAATATTTATGTAGCAGGTAAATTTAGAAATTCAGTGAGTAAAAACTATGTAGCCAAATGGGACGGTGCAAAGTGGAGCGAAGTAGGCACAGGAGCCAATGCTTTAAATGCAGTGGGCGATATCAATTCAATATGTGCTGACAATAAAGGCAATCTATATGCAGCAGGAGGTTTTAAAAATACCAATGGCAAATATTATGTATCTATGTGGAATGGAACCAAATGGGCCGAACTGGGAAGCGGAAACAATAGTTTAAGTTCGGACAGTATAATTCTTACTATAGCTGTGGATACCGCACGTAATGTGTATGCAGCAGGCAGAATTACAAATAGCAGTGGGTTTAAATATGTAGCTAAATGGGACGGAACCAAATGGACCGAACTGGGTGGTACCAGTGCCACACCCCTAAATGCAAACGATTATATAAATTCAATTTGTACCGATATAGCCGGCAATGTATATGCAGGTGGTGGTTTTACCAATACTAATGGCGATTATCAACTGGTAATGTACAATGGAACAGACTGGAACGAAGTAAGTAGCGGAGGTAGCTACATAGCTGCAAATGAGGATATAAACTCCATAGTTATTGGTACCGGAGGTAGCATATATGCTGCTGGTAGATTTACCAATGCCGCCGGGAAACAATATGTGGCCAAATGGAACGGCACCAAATGGAGTGAACTAGGCCCTGGAGCCAATGCCCTAAACGCAGGTGATGCCATTAACGCAGTTAGTTCCGATAAAAACGGAAATGTTTACGCCGCTGGCAATTTTAAAAACGCCGCTGGCAGTAACTATGTGGCTAAATATACATTTATCAATAGCATCAGTGAGACAAATATGCTAAATGAAGTTCAAGTTTATCCCAACCCTGCCAATGATAATATTACCATCTCAAATCCTAATAACACGATGCTAAGAACTGAAATATATTCGTTAGACGGAAAATTATTAAAACAAATCTCGCAAAACAATACAGATAAAATCTCTGTTAATGTTTCAGATTTATCGAGTGGTATTTATATGCTGAAGTTGATTGATAAAAATGTAGTGAACGTGAAACAGATAGTAGTAGAAAGGTAGTCCACGCATATTACACTTAGATATATATTAATTCGTCGAAGATAAGCAAAAGGGGAAGTAACCACTTCTTTACTCCAACAACTTAACCACTTTAAACACGTATCTTTTCTCGTTGGTGTTTAGTTGCATTATGTACATTGCAGCAGCAAGGTTTTCAGTATCTACCACCAAATTTGAGAACTGATTTACAGGCACATTGTTGTAGCTTGCAACTTGTTTGCCGCTCATTTCATATAATTGAATATTGACAGTTTGCTCCTTTCGGGCATAGAGAGAAACCGTAAATTGATTATTACAGGGATTTGGGAATAGCAATACACGGAACTTGCAGCTCTCGTTTAAGTCTTGGGTTATTATAGTGCTGTCTGATACAGTGCAGGCACCATTAATTACCTTCACCGCATATGTCCCGGCTTTATTTATTATAATACTTTGCAAAGTATCTCCCGTATTCCATCTATATTGGTACCCCGCAGTGGCAGATATCTGCAATACCTCGTCCTTGCATATAAAAGTATCCTTCATTAATTTCAAAAAAGGAGGAGTATAAATAAGTATAGAATCAGTGTGCTGTGTTATACAACCTGATGTACCTGTTAGTATTTGCTTGATTATAATAAACCCACCTGAATCCTTTTGGTTAAAAACAAAACCACTAGGAAAAGTAGGCTTTATAGGTTTACTGATAAAGCTATCTTTTAAAGCAGATACATTATTATATATATAATACTTCTCATATATTATCGAATCCTTATAAGTTGGAGTAATATTAAATACTTGCGGCACACATCCACTCTTTGGGTCTATATCAAAACCCGACCTTGGTGTTGGGGCAATATATATTTGTTGTGGGCTACTGAAAGTATCCGTACAGTATCCATTATTATATATAAGTTTTATGTCATAATACCCCGATGTATCATATCTATGGTTTACAGAACCTCTTCCATTGGGCAATCCTTTTAGCGTAAATGCGGTGTCTTTATTGTCGCCAAAATCCCAATTCCAATGACTGCCCATTTCACTTGTGGTATCTGTTTTCGATAGGTCAGTAAATTGCACTTCTGCCTTTTGGCAAGTTAAACTAGCAAAGCTTCCATATTTGGCTGCCACAGGTGCAGCCCTCACCAGCAAACTATCACTAAGCCATGCGGTAAATCGCAGTGCATCCACGCCCTTTACTGTAAAGTTAAGCCTACCCGCAATGTTATAATAGTGCACTATCGTATCATTATATTTATTATTAGTAACCAAACTATCGCCATCGCCAAAATAAAGTGTGAGTTGTTCGTATATGGTATCACTTCTATTTATAAAAATGGCACGTAGGGGGTTGGTACAACTGTCTAGTTCTATATCATATCGTATAGGGTGGGGTTCATAAAAAACCAATGGTGGTGCTTGATAAAACACCCCATCTTTATTTACATAATCTGTAAAATGATACGGTACATATTTGGGGCTTATTGGGCAACTATCAAATGGATAATTTATTTTGGCTATATACCAATCAAAGTCACTATTTATAGTACAGAAATAAATATTGCCGTCTGGGCCAACTCTTGTTTTAGATAAACCGTTTCTCCACTTTAAAAACAATGTGTCACACAAATTCAGTGTAATCATTGCAGTGTTTTTATTATAAAGGTTAAAAACAGCAATTACAGGTTTTTTCCCAGTTCTGTTACAAACCATATAAAAAGAATCATCTGGCGTAAAACACCCATTTGTTAATAATGGGGTAAAATTAATTGAATCTAAAAGTACCTGTCCCAAACTTAAATAGCCTGTTGCATTGTCAAAGCTATAGCGAATTATCTGATTTGCACTTTTTCTTGCTGTTATCTGCTTACCATCGGTAAATTGTCTGATGCTGATTAAGTTTTTCAATTTCTCAGAGTACCTCATGGTCTCCTCAAAAAACCAGCTTGCAGAATCTGTATAATATTGCAGTATTGAATCTTTCTGTGGTATATAGCTCATTACGGGCGTACCTATCACATCACTATCTATAGGGTAACTATAAAAAGTGCCGTTCCATGTTTTTGCTATCAACCAATTTCCGCCACCTTGTTTTTTTGCAACTGCTATACACGATATGGGTTTGTTACTTAGGTGCTTTGCCCCGAAAGCAGTGTCCAATATACTATTGGTTTGCAACGCTCCATTATTTAATATTCTGCTATAATACACACCCCCATTCTGTTTGCTGAAAGCTGCCACTTCTTTGTAAAATGAATCAATACCAGAATATATAATGTATTGGTTGACCCAAAATTTGTAATAACGGTTATCCTTTTCAGGCAGGTACAAATCTTCTAAGTTCCAATAAGTATTGGCAAAATGTCTGTTTGTATAGCTATTGTCATCCCTATACAAACTATCGGGATACATATTATAAACAGGTATAGAGTCCATTTGCTCATTATAATATAGTGCAGGGGCAGTACTGTATATTATAAACTTGCCCATATAGTCATATACTACACTTCCTGAAATATATTGACGGTTGCCATTGTCAAAAAAAATGCTCT
>JAYVCI010000181.1:0-14304 GCA_043750035.1 Chitinophagaceae bacterium | reverse complement strand
CTCCTTGCTTCCCTCATTTACCCAGGCTACTACCAAATCAATCTCCTGCTGGGTTAAAGTTTTTTCATGGGCGTATCTTCTGTTCTCTGTTGATGGTTGAAATGGGGGCATTAACTTATTTTCGACATAATATTTAATAGCGTTTCGTTGCGACCATGCCTCATTATAATTGGTGAAAGGTATGGCTGCAATACTATTTGTATTGTTATGGCATCGGGTGCAATGCGTATATATAATACAGGCAATATCTTCTGAATAGGTTACCTTTTGTGCGGATGCAAAGGTGCTAAAGCAAACCAAAACTATAAGTAATAATTTTCTCATTGTTTTATTAATTTATGTGTAAAAAAATCATTGTTGGTCCCAATACCTGTCAGGATTATTTGTACTATATAAATCCCCTGTGGCAAAATAGAAATATCTAACATTGAATTATTATTTGAAATGTTTGATTGTATCAATATTTCGCCTAATGAATTAATGATTTTTATAGTAGCATTTAGTATTTCAGCATTTGTTTGAAATAAGATATTACCAGAAGCAGGGTTTGGATAAATTCCAATATCATTAACACCTATAATGTCTTTAATTGCAGTTACAGTGGTATCAATCACCAAAAAACTTCCCATCATTCCATCATCTTCATGGTGCAGCAGGTGGCAATGGTACATATAGGGAACCTTATTATCGGCAAAGGTTTCAAATTTGGTGATCAATTTTACACTGTCGTTTGGCATTACAAGCACCACATCTTTCCAGCCGATCTCGCTTGGTGGTGGCGGTATTCCGCTTTTTTCTATGATATTAAATTGTATATCATGTATATGAAATGGATGGGCCACAAATGTTTTGTTTACCAAAGTCCATATCTCAGTTGTATTCAGATGGACAATCTCATTTATACTGTCCATATCAAAAGTTTTATTGTTCATCCCAAATGGGCCTTCAGCAAGGTTGGGCAGGTCAATGGGTAATAAACGAAAAGTGTCCATTACAATAGTTCTATATTTGGTTGCCGCAAAAGAATTGAAGGGTGTATATGGAACCAGTGCCGTTGGCAAGGTTGTGATAGCCCCACCTGTAGCTGATTTAATATTGAGTTGCAGCAAATTGTAATCAGCACCATTGAGGAAATTGTCTTCATATTCATGTATAGTATCAGTACCTTTTCCCACAGTGTCAGCACCATAAATTCCTGTAAGCATTTCTGAACCGAAATTTTTCAAATATACAGTTTGCCCTACCATTCCCGAAAAGTTTACTAGAATTTCTGCTCTTTCACCTGGGCTCAGTCTTAAACGAGTATGTGCCACTGATGAGTCCAGTAAACCTCCATCTGTTGCAATTTGATAAAATGTAGTTCCATTACTTAACCCAAAATTAAAGGAACGCAAACTACTGCCATTCAATAGTCGAAAACGAATAACTTGTGCAGGAGCATCAAAGTATGGATTAAGTGTTCCATTCACAAAAATGGCAGTATCCATATCGCTTGCTATAGCAATTTGTTGCAGGTCGTCGAAGGCTTTGCTTTGCACAATTATTGGTATATCATCCACACCATAAGTGCGGGGTAAAGTCAATGCTGCTTCTGCACTGTCTTTTATTATAATCATCCCGGCAATACCTTTTGATACTTGCGGATCTGTTTGCCCGGCACCATGTGGATGGTACCAAAAAGTACCTGCATTGTTTCGTACTTTAAAAGAAGGACTCCAGGTGGTATTTGGATTTATTATTTGATGAGGACCACCATCGTTTACAGCAGCTACATGCAATCCATGCCAGTGCATTGTAGTTTTTATATTTAGTTGGTTTTTTACATTGAGTGTAATATTGTCTCCCTTGTTTATTATAATAGTTGGCGACATCCAAACCCCATTTATGCCAAAAGTAGGTGTGGGTTTATTACCGTAAAATATGGTAGTACCGCTTTGCACATTCAGGTTAAAATTTGTACCTGTTAATGCTGGCGGAATGTTCAAGGCATTTTGTGCCTTAACATATATACATTGTGAAAACAAAAAGATAAAAATAATATATCGCATATCAATGTTGAAGTATAATTTTTTTGGTATTATTTTTTTTATTATTGTCTATAACAGAAATGTTATAAATTCCATTTGGGAAATTTGTTGTTATAATAGCAATGGAATTTTCTTTGGCAATTCCTCCCATCATTTTTTTACCAGCTATATCTGTTATCAAAAACTCGAAACCCGATTGCAGGTTAGAAATAATATAGATGTTATTATTTGCAGGATTTGGGTATATGCTAAAATTTTTTTTATTTGCTGCGGCATCAATTCCCGAAGTTTCGTTCACGGTGAGTATATAGGTAAGGGTGTCTTTATTTGCATCGTTGGTAATATCCCATACCGCGTAGCGTACTATGGCAGTTCCGTAATTTACATGAGGGGTAATGTGCAGCAATATAAAACCATAATCACCTGGAATTACAGGGTTCATAGTGCCACTATCTACCAATGAAGTGTAACATATAGTATTGTCGCATACCGAGGCTTCCCAATTTGCGGGTACGCTTTCACTCACTTTCTTCCATTTTAAATTAATAGTATTTGTGGAGTTGTTCAGTTGCCGAATATTCAGTGTTTCTAAATCCTCCATCATCCCCGTTATATTTAGGGTGTCGTTGGGTGTGTTTATATATGATTGGGCAATAGAAATATCAGTAGCCGCAAGTATAACGGCTACTAATAAAACTATATGTTTGTTTGCTTTATTCATTAATGCATGATATTTAACTTTTGCGTTGCTGTCTGTCCGTTCACTTGCATGCGAACAAAATAGTTTCCATTGGGCAATGCTGCTGTGTTGAATTGTTTTGTAACCACACCATTTTGCTTTTCATTCATGATGATGGCTACCTGTTTTCCGGTGATATCAATTATATCCAACAAAACATTATTGGCTATTTTTACATCAAAGCTCACACTTATTATATCATTTGCCGGATTTGGGTAAAAAGAAAAATTAGCTATTATTTTTGAAAATGCTGAAATAGCGTTAGTGCCATTTTCTTTTACAGACAAGGTAGAAAGAAAAGTTTTATCATCAGACTTGTGCCCGTTAAAATTGGAATTATATCCTCCGTAAAAAACAACATCGCCTTTGCCAGCAATTGGAGCAATCCAATTAAATGACCAAGATTTAAAACCTTGACCATCCACTCCATTTGCAGTATAGGTTATATACTTATCAGAACCGACCAATTTAGTCTGAACTGAATCAGTGATTATCATTTTCCCCAACAAATCGCCAGCTAAATTTTGGGGCGAGACCTCAAATCCAAATCGTGTACCATCCTTTTCGGTATTTGTTGTAGTAATGGTATATGTTTGCCCTGGAGTATAGCCACTTGTAGGTATATTGGAAGTTATCCAACCATTAACATTAACAGCTTTGCCCCCGTGGCACGAGGTGCAGTTTTTTAAACTATCGCCAGGAGAACCTGTGTAGCCAGGGGCAGCACCATCCTTTTTCATTGTCTGCAAAGGCTTGAACGATTCAAGAACCACCATACCAAATAGAATGAACACGGATGCAATAAATATTTTTTTCATTATAATAGGTATCTATATATAAGCGTTAATAATTAATGGGCAATATTTAATTTCTGCGTAATGGTTTTACCATTTGTTTGCAAGCGAACAAAATAGTTTCCATTGGGCAATGCTGCTGTGTTAAACTGTTTTGTAACCACACCATTTTGCTTCTCATTCATGATGATGGCTACTTGTTTTCCTGTAATATCTGTGATATCAATTAATACCGTAGAAGTTTCATTCAAATCGAAGTTGATAGAAACATTTTCGCTGGCAGGGTTTGGGAACACACTGAAAGTTTTTACAGCACTTGGCAATTCGGCAATGCCAGTGTTACTATTTAGCGATGCCAAAATAGCATCCCTAATATCTGTAGTATCGCTGGTAGAGAAACTTTGTGTTGAGAACAGTATCTTATGGTCTTTACCACCCAATACCACCACTGTAGGCATTCCAAAGCCGCCATAGTAAGCTACCTGTGCAGCACCGCTATCTAAAGGAGCATATAACGACAAGCCATTTGAGCTCACCCATGTAGCTGAATAGCTGCAGGTTGTTGAATTGTTATAAGGCAAAGCATAAGCTTTAATTTTGCCCGGATGGGTTTTCATTACATTGTTTGCCATTTTCTGTATCTTCTGGGCGGGTGGGGGGCATGAGCCACAATTGGGCATAAAGAAGTGGAGGATAACCACATTGCCGGCATCTAAATCGGCAAACAGGTTGTGCTGATTGCCATTGCAATCCATTTTGTTAAAATTCATGGCTGTGGTTTGAGCTTTGGAAATCGTAGCTACGAACATCAAAGCAATAGTGAAAGTTGAAATTAATTTAGTCATTTTGGTTTTTTTTGTACAGTTAAAATTATGATTATTTTCTGCTTATGCAGTATTCTTGATTTTGCCTTATGGCAAAACACGAAATGCCGTTAATTCAACAGAATCAACAGCCTCAAAAAAATCAATAAAATCAGATTAAGAAAACCCTATTCGATAAATAAATAGGAATGGTGCTATTGGGCGGATGGTCAGCCTCAGCAGGCGTTTGGAAAGCCGCAGCTAGAGGTAAATTTACTTTGGTTTCAGTATATAAAAGTCCGGTAAAAACGAAATTGCTATTTTCAGTTAGTATAATAGTTTTGCTATGTATTTTGTCGTTATCAATGGCTTTTACCAACACATTCTCATCATGGCAACAATCAGCAGAATGCTCGTGATTTTCATGGTCACAACAGCATTGCTCGCTAAAACTTAAACCAAAAATTTCATGACTGGTTTCGCCCCCACAACTGTGTACATTCATGCTCAAACCCACTACAGATAGTAGGTACAAGTGGAGCAGTGCGATTGTGTAAACCTTTTTCATCATAAAAAACAGTGCAAGATACATGAAATATTTGGATTTGGAATTTTTTTTTTGGGCCCCAAGTAATATTCGGGACGTATGACGCCTGATTTACTATTTAAGATGTCGGGGCGAGGTAAACAAAAAGCCCCAGAAAAATCTGAGGCTTTACAACTAAGGGTAATCGACGGGGCTCGAACCCGCGACAACCAGAATCACAATCTGGGACTCTACCAACTGAGCTACGACTACCGTGTTGAGGGTGCAAATATAATATAGGATTTTTTTTCGGGCTTAGTTTTTTTAAAAATTCTTGTTGTAGAACTCTATATAGCCCTCATAGTCTTTGGTATTGTACAATTCCAAAAAGTTTTCGTCACTTATAATGAAATGTCTTACTTCTTTAATTCCAGCTTCGTTCAGTATGGTTTGCTTGCCATCAATCTCCAGCAAATATTTCAGTGCTGAGGGTTTGTCTTTAAACTCGTTGATACGGAATAATTGATAAGTAGTATTAAACTCTAACAGCTTGCTCTCAAGTCCCTCTAGGGTGTGCTTGGCTGCATTGTGGTCGGCAAATTTTATTTTCACTTCTTCTGTATTGGGAATACTGGTGGGCACCAACAATACATAAAAAAAACGAGATGAATATTTGTTTTGGTAATTTCCTTTTTTAAGCGATTTGTTTTCTTTTATTTCGGAGCTGTCAACCTTATTAATAGTTGAATCTCCCATATCAATCTCGCCTTTTTTCAGTTTTTCTAATGCCTTCAGCAAACCATCTGCTTTTTCGGCTTCGGGGGTATTGGGGTATTTGTTTTGAACCAGTTTGAGTTTGCTTTCGTAATTGGTCAAGTTTTTCGTTCTTGCCTCAATTAAAGCATCTAGCAAATCAAATTTCGGTTTGATACCGGTGCCGGGGAATTTCTTATCTACATCGCCCAGTTGAGTTTTCGCACTATTATAATCAGCTTTTAAATAAGAGTCATATATACTATTATAATAAGCTACTACCTCTGTATTGGCTTGTTTGGGTTTATAGTTTTTATGAGGGCTGGTTAACAGCAAAGTATAGGGGCTTTTAGGAAATTTCTCAATAAGCCATTTTCTGTATTTTTCTGCTTGGGCTGAGTCGTTTTGGGTATTGCTTATTTTATATAATTTATATAATACTTTGTCCAGTTTTTCATAGCCGGTATATTTATCAATCAAAGTAAGATAACTTTCTTTGGCCTCACCTATATCATTAAGCTTGTCATAATATATATCACCATTGCCAGCGTATGCATCAGATATTTTATTGGTAGCCGATTTTTTTGCTGCTTCGCTGAAAGGTATTTGTGCCAGCATTTTCTTCATTTCGGGCGAAGCTCTTGTTACCAAAGGGGTGGTCTTACTAAGCGTATCTGTTTGAGTCGTATTCTCTGTAGTTGTACTATTGCTTTGTTGCTCCGTAAATTCCCGTGCTTTTGCAGCCACACGCCAAAAATCGGTATTATTCCTTTGGCCCCATTTACGATAGAACTCTGTAATACCCGCACCCACCAATGAGGGGTTGCTAAAATAAAATCCTGTACCTCCAATATTGGTGGTATTAATTGGGTTGGCAAGATTCAAATTATTATTATTGTCCAAATCTTCTTTTTGCGATTTTTTATCCTCTATTGCTTTTTCCAGATACCTATATAATTTGTTGGTATCCATTGCAGCCAATTTCAGCAGACTGTCTTGCAATTTGATGGTGGTGATATTATGAACCAACTCGCCCAAAACATTCTTTTTCTCCATGATCACTTCGTAGTTCTTACTTTCTTTTGGTATAAATAAAGCCGTACTGTCATAATAAGCCTGGGCATTTTTATAATCGGGTTTTGCAAAATATATATCGGCTAATGAAAGATAAGACAATGATTTTTGGGTATTGTTCTTTCGGCTGCTTAGGGCAGATAGTTTATAATAATTGATTGCCGCAGGTATGTTTTTATCTTTTTCTTCTATACGTCCCAATTCATAATATATCTGGTCGAAATAACTGATGTTCTTGTCATCACGCAGCAAATTTTTCATTAAGCGTTTTGCTTGGTTCTTTTTGCTTGGGTCACTAAGGTTTGCCGATTTAGCGATATTCATTTTGGCACTGAAAGCCATATCGTAATTGGGATTGTATTTAATACATTTTTTGAAGAAATAGGTTGCTGAATCTCCCCTGCCAGTTTGTTGGTACAACTGCCCCAATATAAAACTATATCGTGCTTTCAAAGTCTTTTTATGGGTTCGTGCAAATGCGTCCCGCATACGGTTAATGGCAGGTTTGTATTTTTCTTGCCTGATATATATATCGCCCAAAATAGCACTCAATTCTCCTTGATATTTCTCAGGCCATTTGCCCTCGGTCTTATAATATCCCATAATAGCCTCAGCTTCATCTGCCCTGCCTGCATATACATAGCTTTTCATAATCCATATTGATGAAAGGTAACGCAATTCGGTGGTTTTATATTTGGCGTTCAGGTATTGAAAAGTTTCGATGGCAGCATAATAATCGTTCTTTAAAAATTGTGCCTCGCCTAGCAGATAAAAACAATCATCAACCCATTTACTTATTTTATGATCCGATATCACTTTCGAACATTTTTTCATTACTTCGTCCATCTCTGTAGCCAAACCTTTGCGTTGGTCAGCCGTGCCATAAGGAAAAACGGGAAGGATTTTTTCAAAGTTGTCGCCATTCTGCGTTTGCATACTTTCAAAAGCGGCATTCACTTTTTCATTGGCATGAAACCAAATATTGTCACGAGAGATAAGATTATGCCAGGCAATTTTGAGCTTATTCTCATCGCTCAAATGGCATGATGTTATTGTTAGTAAGGCCAAAAACAAGAACATGTTTAGAACCCTTACCCACTTTATTTTCTTAAAGAAGTTGAAAATCAAAATATTACTTTGTTTAAGTAAAAATGTAACGCTGCTTTTTTGTGATTAAATTTGCAAGCAAAAATAGGGAATCTATTTTAATACCAACCATAAGACCAATTTAAACCCCAATTGGTTGTAAATCCACCCAAAAAAATGGACGAAAAAAAACCAAAACAAAAGCTCATCAAAAAGCTTAAAGTTCGTTATCGCCTTGTGCTAATGACGGAAAATACTTTTGAAGAAAGGTATTCGGTACACTTAACTCCCATGAATTTGTTTATAGGTCTTAGTGCTGGCATCGTACTTTTTACATTAATCGTGGTTTCTTTGATAGCCTTTACGCCAGTGCGTGAGTATATACCCGGCTATGCCAATTCTAAAAAATTTGAAAGACTATATAAAAAGCAGTCCGAAACTTTGGATTCCATGAGCAGTGTATTAAAATCGAATGAAATCAGGTTCAATTCATTGAAATCAATTATTAATGGAGAAGTGCCCAGTGATAGTTCCATCAGGAAATTGATGAACGATTCAACCATCGGTGTAATATCAAAAATGATTGATGCCAGATTGATGGCCTTCGATAATCGTGAATATTTTAAGAAAGAAGTGGACAACGATAAAATGATGCCCGATAATTTTATGTTTATTGCCCCAGTTAAAGGATTTGTGACCGAAAAATTTTCGCCCGATGAAAATCATGCAGCCGTAGATGTGGTGGCCAAACCCGATGAAGCGGTGAAGTCTACTTTATCTGGTACAGTTGTTTTCTCCTCATGGACACCCGATGCGGGACATGTAATAGGAATTCAACATCCCAATAATATATTTTCAGTGTATAAACACAACTCGGTATTGCTTAAAAATGCAGGAGCTTATGTAAATGCGGGCGATGCTATAGCTATTGTAGGAAACAGTGGCGAACTCACCACAGGCCCTCATTTACACTTCGAACTTTGGCACAATGGTTCTCCCCTGAATCCTGAGGATTTCATGAAATTCTAACCTAGTTTTGACCATTAATGAGGCTATACAAATCCTTGGGCTGCAACAACCAGTTACGCTTGTAAAGATAAAGCAGCAGTATCGTGCAAAAGCCAGAGAGTTTCATCCCGATGCCAGCGGAGAAGCTACCGATGAAGCGTTTATAAAAATTAAATTTGCCTACGAAACACTCAAAGACAAAACAGAATTCGAACTAAACAATCAAATTTTTAAAGCCCGTGTTGATTATGCCCAAATGCATAAACCTATAGCAAATAGAGGGTTTTACCAATTGCCCAATACCGTTTTGATGCAAGATGTAAAAAATGTAATTTACTTTTTTTATAAATATTTTAAAATTAATTGGGTAAACATTTTCTATCATACTTATTCAAAATTAGATAAGGTAAATGAAGTAAGTAAGCCGATAAAATATCTACAAACAGTATTGGTAGTTATGTTGATTTTATTGGGATTGCCCATACTGTTGGCATTTTTATTTTGCAGCAGTGTATTTTATTTTTTGAATGTCGCAATGATATCAAATAATGAGAAATTTAAACACCACACGTATTATAATACAATTAGGCAAATACTGATGTGGAGTTTGGCATTCCTTTTTTTTTATATGGTATATAAAACCATGCCTATGTTTATAACCATTGCTTTTGTGTTGTTCACACTCCCCGCCATCTGTTTGTTGCAGCTAAGTTTATTGTACAGTTTCTTAAATAGGAATTAGGGATGGGGTTCGGGGGTCTGGATTCGGGATTCAGGGTGGCGATTGTCGATGGCTAAATACTGGAGTGGTGTGGTTGGTCACAAGACACAACCACATTAGTATGATAAATCTGGCGTAAGCAACCCCGTCCGCCGCGGCGGACTGAATCCCCAAAAAAGATTTTGAGCAAAACATATTTCTATATTACCTTTGCCCCTGACAGGAGCCACACGACTTGCTCCCTCCAAATCCCCCAGGGTAGGAATACAGCAAGGGCAGGAGGTCGTAGCGGTGCGATGTGGTAAACCTGTCATTTTTTTTTGCAAAATTTTTAGCACAGTGGACCAATTTCTTTCTTATCAATACCCAGTAATGGAGCACTTCTACACCTTGCAAGGTGAAGGATTTCACACAGGTAAGCCAGCCTATTTTGTAAGGCTTGCGGGTTGCGATGTGGGTTGCACTTGGTGCGATGTGAAAGAAAGTTGGCATACCGAAAACCAACCTATACTAACAGTAAAAGATATATTAGACGCCATACAAAGTACACCCGCCAAAATTGTGGTAATAACCGGTGGCGAACCTTTAATGCATGATTTAAATCCACTCACCACGGTATTAAAGCAAGCAGGTTTGAAATTAAATATCGAAACTTCAGGCTCAAGCCCCATGAGTGGAGACTGGGACTGGATATGCCTTTCACCCAAAAAGTTTAAAGAACCGTTGCCCGAATCTATCGCAATTGCACACGAACTTAAAACTATTATATATAATAAGCACGATTTCGATTGGGCCAACCAATTTGCAAATCAGGTAAATGATAATTGTATATTATACTTGCAGCCCGAATGGGGCAAACGCAAAGAAGTGGAACCGATGATTATTGAATATATAAAACAACATCCACAGTGGCAGCTTTCATTGCAAACACATAAATATTTAGAAATACCCTAAATTTTTTCTATGCTAATCTCTGTAATTTGTCCCTGCTATAACGAAGAAAAATATATCAAACATATATTGGACTTTTTTCTTTCGGCCAAGCCAGATGATAAAGAATTGTTGATGGTGGACGGCATGTCAACTGACAGAACGAGGGAAATAATTGAAAACTATTGTGTACTTCACTATAATATCAGATTGATTGACAATCCAAATAAATATGTTTCCTTTGCACTCAATTCAGCCATCAAACAAGCACGTGGCGAGTATATAGCCCGCGTGGATGCACATACAGAATATCCGAGTAATTATTTCGAGAAATGTTATGAACTTATACAGTCAACACATGCAGATAATGTGGGCGGTTACATACATTCAAAAGGGAAAACGGATATTGGAAAAGCTATAGCCACTGCTATGAGTACCAAGTTCGGTGTGGGGAATACCGAGTTTAGAACTGAGGCGGTTGATGCTTATGTGCAAACAGTTCCCTTTGGTTTTTGGCATAAATCAGCCTTTGAAAAATTTGGTTATTTTGATATAGAGATGATGCGAAACCAAGATGATGAATTTAATTACCGCACCAATAAACTGGGCGGGAAAATATACCAATCATCGCAGATACAATCATCATATTATGTTAGGGATAGCTATAAAGCTATGGCCAAGCAGTATTATCAATATGGAGTATATAAACCACTCGTGTTTAAAAAATTGAATAATTCAGGTATGCGACTTAGGCATGTTATACCCGGGTTGTTTGCTTTATATATGATATCCATTCCTTTTGCATTTTTGTTTGGGATATTGTTTGCACTTATTTGGATAGCTCCATTTGTTTTATATATGTTACTCAATATATATTTTTCCTTCACACAACAAAGTAGTTTCACCGTAAAACTATTAACTATTCCAGCTTATATTTTATTGCATATATCCTATGGTTTAGGAATGCTGGTGGGCCTTTGGAAGTGGCGTAATCGGTGAAAAAACTGCCGTCATTATGAGAAACTAAGTAAAGAGATATTATATCGGGGACCACCTAGTGTGTGTTAAGGAATTTCTAGTTCCTTAGATAATAAAGGACCCATCTACACATCAGTTATTACATCAAATCCTTTAAAACTACCCACCACGGCTAGTCCTGTTATTTTTTTTGCGATGCCTTTTTGTTTTATTTTACCCGCAATTTGATTTAAGGTAGATCCGCTTCCTACTGCATCATCAATTAGCAGAATATGTTTGTATTTCGTAGTTTCGTTAATTGCAAAAGTACTGTTGGCATTGTTGATACGTTCTTCAATTTTATGCAATGATTTTTGTGGAATAGGTATAATGCCTGAAATTTTTTGAATTTTTATTTTTGGAAGATTAATTTTTAGATGCGTTTCTAGGTATTTCATTATTTGTACTTCTCTTCTAATAGTAGGAGGGACAAAACCAATTGCATCATACTTTCCTTTTTTAACTAAAGCATCTACTTTGGGTTTAATCTCAGCCAATAGAATCTTCATTAGAAACTTGTTTTGCCCCTGTTTTGCATAATGTAAAAGTGTTCCCAAGCGTGTTTTACCGAATCGTTCAATAGCATAGAAGTCAAGATATAATATCTCGTCTAAATTAATTTTATCATACCCTTTTGTGTTAATCAGCTTAGATTTCCCATCAATTAAATTCGAAGCTTTATAATACTGCTCATATTTTTGTTTGGTTAAAATAAATTCATTAATAGTTTTTTCTAAAGGCAGATTTCTTTGTTTGCACCAATAATCAAAACCCTCAATACCTTCAAGCATTTTTCCTACTTCTGTTATGATTAGACAATTGTCTTTAAAAAAATCAATTTTATCTTGATCAATTTTTAAAAAAGATGACTTAACGGAGATTGCCTTTTTCTGCAGTTTGTAAATTGTTTTTGGTGTTTTACCAAATTTTTCAATTTCATCACTTTCAAGCAACTGTTTAATGGCAATGTGGATCGCTTGCTTTGAAACATCAAGCATATCAACCATTTCCTTTACAGATGATTCCTCATGTTGTTTTAGTAATCCAAGTATTTTGTCTTTTATTTTCATTTTACTATTTACTATCAATAGTCAAAAGTAACTATTTAATTTCAAATCACCAAACTTTTTTTACTATTTACTATCAATAGTCAATAAATTAACCTTTGTGGTTAAGACTTTCTTCTGATGTATTTCTTATATATCATCCCCCCCAAATACACCGTACAAAAAACATACAACGGTACAATCGGCGACATATACCTACATATAGAAAGCGTAGCAGTAACAACCAGATTGGTATATAACACAACCAGCAACAATATAAATAAGTGAGGGTCCCAAATTTTCCGAATCAAAAATAAAATGAGCAATATAATAAAGGCCAGTAAGTGTACCATTTGAAATACCCATATAATTGCTTCATTATTCCCACTGTCAGTCGTATACCACGATTTCACAAATTTTGTAATATATAACTTACCAAAATCTACGGGATGCTCAGTAAACTGCGTGGCAATTTCTGATTTGAAACTTGATTGCCAGTTATCTTGCTTTGGCCCCACGCTGTGGTGCAGCTTATCAGCCACTTCATTGCCCTCAAACCTGCTCAACCCATCAGCAAACGAACGCCGGAGATAGCTGGAATTGTTGGACGAATGGAGGTTTATGGAAATAAACAATGCAGCTATGGATACAGTGATATATAATATTTTTTGCCAAATAATTTGCTTAGTAAATAAGAAAGGTAATAGCAATACCGGTAATAAATACAGATTGATAGCACGCGTTTCAATACTTAGCATCATTAAAAACACGGCTATAATAAAGGCGAACCCATTTTTATTTTTAAGAGAAACTATATAGAAATAAATAGAGCTGATTGTTAAAAATGAAAAAAGCCCCTCTGATAAGTACAATCTGGGAATATTGACAAACAGTGGGTTTAACACCAATATCCATAAACTTAAATATATAATAGTGCTGTTATCAGTAACAAGCTCAAATATTTTTTTAGCGATAGCTATCGTAAAACACAACAACAATACATTGATATAAAACAGCGTACCAAGCCCGCCGCCCATTTTTATAATTGCAGCTACCAGATAAGTATAAGCAGGAGGTGTATAACCAAAGCGTTCGATATTGCCATCTGCAATATATTTTTCACCGCCAAGCGATTCAAATTCATAGCCTATATGCTGGATATTGTTTGCATTGTTCCAAAAATAGGTTTTAAAATCATCGGATGGATTATTGAGGTGCAATAACTTGAAAATTAGTTGAAGTATAATAAATACGGATATAACTGCAAGCCGGGAAAGGAAAATTTTCTTGACCTCAATTCTGATGTTTTGTGCTGTAGATAACTTCATATTTGTATTGCAATTATAGGATATATTTGAAATATTAGTATATATAGGTAGTCAAAGCGGGGGGAGTGGAGTCGAATCCCAGTTTTTTTATTCCTCCACAATAAGCTAAATTTGCCGCTATTCGGTTTCAATAGATTTTACATGCAAAGAAAAATACTTATTACAGGCGGTGCGGGGTTTATCCCCAGCTCACTGGCCGACAAGTTAATTCAGAACCCAGATAACTATGTGGTGGCGGTTGATAATTTCCTTACCGGCAATCCAAGTAATTTGCCCCAAACAAAACTCCCCAACTATCAATTTATAAAAGCGGATGCAAATTCTTATGAAGAGATGTCGGCTATAATGGTGTCGAACAAGTTTGATTATGTGTTTCACTATGCCGCCGTGGTGGGCGTTCAGCGTACACTGATGAATCCCTTATTGGTGCTTAATGATTTGCGAGGGATTGA
>JAYVCI010000180.1:0-19670 GCA_043750035.1 Chitinophagaceae bacterium | reverse complement strand
AAGTCATATATTTTTACGGTATCACTTTGCAAATGTTTCACATCATCATAATAGAATTTACCTGTTTGCCAAATAACTTGGTATCCTGATTCAGTAAGTTTCGAAACATGGTTTTTCAAAGTTTGGTTTAGTGTTCTTGCACCCAAACTCCCGCCTATAAATAAAATTGTCTTTTTATTAAAATCCAATCCGAAAAATTTTGAAGCTTCTTGCTTTTTTTCTGTAATATGTAACAAATCTTGCCTCACGGGATTGCCTGTCTTTACAATTTTTTCTACTGGAAAATACTTTTCCATCCCATCATAGGCCACACATATTTTATTGGCTCTTTTTGATAATAATTTATTTGTGAGACCTGCATACGAATTTTGTTCATGTATTAAAGTAGGTATCTTTTTTAAACTTGCAGTATATAATAAAGGACCACTGGCAAAGCCCCCAACACCAATAGCTATCTGTGGTTTGAATCTGTTTAATATAATATTTGACTTATATATACTGGACGATACTTTAAAAGGGAAAGATAAATTATCAAAAGTCAATTTACGTTGCAATCCGCTTATCCATAACCCTTCAATATCAAATCCTGCTTTGGGTACTTTTTCCATTTCCATTTTACCTTTTGCCCCCACAAATAGTATATCAATATCAGCAAATTGTTCTTTCAATTCCTGTGCTATAGAAACTGCTGGATATATATGTCCGCCTGTTCCTCCGCCTGATATGATTACTTTCTTTAAGGGTAACATATTATACTGTTTGTGCTTGCAAATTATTTTCGAGAGTATCTGTTATGTTTGTAGTTATAGGTGCTTCTATTTCTTCTTCTTTATTTCCTTCTTCCACTTTTCTGCTCACGCTTAATATAATACCAAAGGCTATCGAATTGAACAAAATACTGGTTCCGCCCATGCTCACCAATGGCAAAGGCAAACCTGTAACTGGAAACACATTTACCGCTACACCCATATTTATAAACGCTTGAATCACTAAACTAAAGGCCAATCCTACTGCCAACAATGCACCATAGGCACGCGGACTTTTTATCACAATCCGAATACATCGAAATAGAAATAAAAGATATAATAATACTATCAGTAATCCACCTATTAATCCATACTCTTCTATTATAATAGCAAAAATAAAATCAGAATAGGGATGGGGTAAAAAATTTCTTTGTGTACTATTGCCGGGGCCTTTACCTGTGATGCCTCCTGTGGCAATCGCAATTTTTGCTTGCTGGTTTTGATAGCTTCCGCCATTGTCACCATTTGCATAAGTCTCTATTCTGCTTTTCCATGTTTCAAAGCGTCCCTTTGCTGGGGTAAACATAGCCACTGCCGCTAATAAAAGTAATACCACAACTCCACACCCAATTATCATAAAAATATATTTCAATGGCATTCTACCAATAAACATCACCAATAGTGAAGTGGCAAATAACACTGCGGCTGTTGAAAGATTTGCTGGTGCTATTAACCCACATATAACAACCACCCAAGCCAATATAGGCATAAAGGATTTTTTCATTTCCGCTGCTTTATCCTGGCTCCTCGACAATTGACGGGCTATAAACATAATCAATGCAAGTTTGGCTAAATCACTCGTTTGAAAAGTTTGATTAATAAGCGGTAAATTTATCCAACGTTTGGCATCGTTCAGGTCAACACCCCAAAATAAAGTATATATTAATAATGGAACCGAAACCACAACCAAAATTAGTGAAATTCTTGAATAATGTCTATAATCAATTAGATGACAGAGATACATAAAAAACAACCCAAATATAAGAATAGCCAAATGCTTAAACATCTTGGCTTCGGTATTTCCGTCATATTGTGTAAAGGCTATACTGCCTGTACTGCTGTATACAGCCAGCACCCCGAACAGAGACAGTATGATGATTACAAACCACAATACCAAGTCTCCCTTTGCTTTATTTAGTATGTTATCCACGCGATATTAACAATTTTCAAAATTTATGATAAACTCAGAAATATATACTTATAAGTTTTTAACTGCTCTTTTGAATTGACGACCTCTGTCTTGATAATCTTCAAACAAATCGAAACTAGCACAAGCTGGACTTAATAATACTGTATCTTCCTTGCTGGCCAGTTTATATGCGATATGTACAGCTTCTTGCATGGAAGTTGCATTAACTATCATATCTACATCTTGACCAAAAGATTCATGAATTTTTCTATTGTCCAAGCCTAAGCATACAATAATTTTTACTTTGTCTTTAACCAATTGTTTTAATTGATTATAGTCATTCCCTTTGTCTACACCTCCTGCTATCCATACTACAGGTGTTTGCATACTTTCTAATGCGTACCATACTGCATTAACTGTTGTGGCTTTTGAGTCATTTACAAACTCAATTCCACCCACTTTACCACAGTCTTCTAGGCGGTGTTCGATGTTCACAATTTGTGACAAGCTATCTCTGATAAACCCTTTCCGGATTTCAAGTACATCGCCAACTACAGCCGCAGCCATAGAATTGTAGGCGTTGTGACGGCCTTTTAATGATAATTCTGATAGATTCATAATAAATATTTGGTTGTTTAAAGGGTTGATTTCTACTGTTAATTCTCCGTTGTTATTATATGCTCCGGGCACACATTTTTCAAAAAATGAAAAAGGAAGCAATTTTGCTTTTGTAGGATGTTTTGCCATATTATCTACAGTGAGTTTATTATCTGCACAGTATATAAAATAATCTGTCTCAGTTTGATTTTGTAGTATCCTGAATTTGCTTGATATATAATTATCCAACTCGTAATTATACCTATCTAAATGATCGGGTGATATATTGGTAAGTATAGCAATATTGGCCTTGAAATCGTACATTCCATCTAATTGAAAGCTGCTTATTTCTAATACATAATAATCGTATTTTTCGAGGGCTACTTGTCGGGCAAAACTTTTACCAATATTACCACCCAATCCCACATTCATCTCCGCTCGCATCATTATATCATATATGATAGAAGTGGTTGTGGTTTTACCATCAGTTCCGGTAATACATATAGTATATGCGTCAGTATATTTTCCAGCAAATTCTATTTCTGATATAATAGGTATGTTCAGTGCTCTTAACTTCTTAATTATTTCTGCTTTCTCTGGTATACCTGGACTTTTTACTACCAAGTCAGCATTTAATATCTGTGCTTCTGTATGTATATTCTGCTCAAAAATTATATCATACTGTTTCAGTTCGTCAATATACTTTTCTTTAATAGCCCCAGCATCACTTACAAAAACATCATAGTCTTTCTGCACACCCAAAATAGCTGCCCCTGTTCCGCTTTCGCCTGCTCCCAATATGACTAATCTCTTTTTCAATGTATATATTATCTTACTTTTAATGTGAGTATTGTTATAAGGGCGAGCATAATTCCTATTACCCAAAAGCGGGCAACAATTTTACTTTCGTGATAGCCCTTCTTTTGAAAGTGATGGTGCAATGGCGACATCAGAAATATCCGTTTGCCTTCCCCAAATCTTCGTTTTGTATATTTAAAATAAGCAACCTGTATCATCACCGATAAATTTTCTGCAAGGAAAACACCACATAAAATAGGAATCAATAACTCCTTTCTAATAATAATAGCAAAAGCTGCAATAATACCGCCCAATGCCAAGCTACCAGTATCGCCCATAAACACTTGTGCAGGGTAGGTATTATACCATAAAAAACCTATACATGCTCCCACAAAAGCTCCAGCAAAAATGGTGAGTTCGCTGAGATGCGATATATACATAATATTCAAATATTTCGAGAAAACGATATTACCTGTTAGATAGGCTATCAATGCCAAGGTAATACCCATAATGCCAGATGTACCTGCTGCTAATCCATCAATTCCATCGGTAATATTTGCACCATTGGATACTGCTGTAATGATAAATATAACCACCAGTACAAATACCAACCCGGCCCAATTACTTCCTAAAATGTTTCCATAATCCAGCTCATGATTTTTAAAAAAAGGAATTGTTGTTATGGTTGATTTATATTCTTTGGCATATAGTATTTTCCCGTCAATCATTTCTTCTGTTATATGATATCCCTCTCCGGCATGTTGTGATAACTCTGTCTCAGGAATAAAGTCTTTTACCACAACCGATGGGTGCAGATACAATGTAAGTCCTACAACTAAACCACAAACAACCTGGCCAATAATTTTGAATTTGCCGGCCAATCCCTTTTTATCTTTTTTAAATACTTTTATATAATCATCTATAAATCCAATCAGCCCCAACCATACTGTTACAAATAACATGAGTATAATATATACATTCCATATTCTGGCAAAAAGCAAAGTGGGAATTACAATTGCTGCTATAATAATAAGGCCACCCATAGTTGGTGTTCCTTGTTTGGCTTCTTCACCCTGCAACCCCAGCTTTCTCACAGTTTCTGATACTTGAAGTTTGTGAAGCATTTTAATAAGTCTGCCTCCAAAAACTAAGGATATTAGCAATGACACTATAATAGCAGCTCCTGTTCTTACAGAAATGAATTGATACAATCCCGAGCCTGGGAAATGAAAATGTTTGTTTAGATATTCAAATAAATAATATAGCATATTACTTTTCTAATTTTTCGATTAACTCTATAATAATTTTCTTATCGTCAAAATCATATTTTACACCTGCTATCTCTTGATAAGTTTCGTGGCCTTTACCTGCAAGCAGAATAATATCCATAGGGTTTGCCATGCTTACTGCTGTTTTTATAGCTTCTCTCCTATCTGTAATCCGCAATGTTTTTTTATAATATAATCCTGGGACACCTACTTGCATTTGGTCAATAATATCTTCAGGATTTTCTTCTCTTGGATTATCAGAAGTAAAAATTACTTTATCACTCATCTTTGCTGCAACTTGAGCCATCATAGGCCGTTTGCCAGCGTCACGATTACCTCCACATCCAATAATTGTATATAATGTTTCATTTCGTGAACGGATTTCGTTAATAGTCTCTAATACGTTTTTTAAAGCATCGGGTGTATGTGCATAATCTACAATAGCCATCAATTTTTTTGGCGACATAATATAATCAAAACGTCCGGTTACGCTTCCCAAATCGCTTAATGCTGTTATTATTTCTTCTTTGTTTTTACCCAATAAAAATGCAACCGCATATACTGTTAATATATTATAAGCATTAAATCGGCCTACAAGCCTGTACCAAGCTTCTTCACCATCAATATTTAACAACAATCCATTAAAATCGCACTCTATTATTTTGGCTTTAAAATCTGCGGGAGCATTTAATGCAAATGAATATTTTGCAGCCTTGGTATTCTGAACCATAATAGAACCATTGCGGTCATCTTTATTATATAATGCAAAAGCATCAATATCCAAATTATCAAATAATTTTTTCTTTGCTTTTATATAATTCTCAAATGTATGATGATAGTCTAAATGATCTTGGGTAATGTTGGTAAACGCTGCTCCAGCAATGGTTAAACCTGCAATCCTATTTTGTTCGATGGCATGACTGCTTGCTTCCATAAATACATATTCGCAACCTGCTTCAACCATATCTGCCAATAATTTGTTCAATGAAATTGCATCAGGTGTGGTATGTGTAGCAAGAATAATTTGTCCATCAATTTGATTTTGAACAGTGGATAGAAGACCACATGAATGACCCAGTTTTCTGAACAAATTGAATAACAAAGTGGCACAAGTTGTTTTGCCATTGGTGCCTGTTATGGCTATCAGCTTTATTTTTTCAGAAGGATTGTTATAAAAATTGGATGCGATTTGCCCCAGTGCTTCTGAGGTATTTGCAACTTGAATATATATAATACTCTTATTTATTGATTCTGGTAAATGCTCTACCACTATAATATTACAACCTTGCTCTATTACATTGGGTATAAAGCTATGCCCATCCGTTTGCGTTCCCTTCACGGCAATAAACATCATCCCCTCAACCGCCTTTCTGCTATCTGCAACAATCGCAGAAACGGTCATGGAGGTCTCTCCCAAAATTTGGATAACTTTTACATTCGATATGAGTTCTTTTATATTTTTCACTTATTATATAAGTTCTATTACAACAGTGTTTCCTCTATATATTTTCTTCCCTTTTTCAATGCTCTGAAATTTTACTTTTCCCTTGCCTACATATTGCACTTTTAATCCTCTATTTTCTAACAAATACAGTGCATCACGCATCCCCATTCCTGTCACATCTGGCATTTGATTATTTGCCGACACTTGAGTTTCTGTTATTTTTATTTGAGAAGAATTTGTGATGGCATTTGACCATTCTTGTGTACTATATACTTTCGCTTTATTATTGGTGAGCTGATAATAATCGCTAGTGTAACCCGAGGTCTTGGCTATATAGTTTGTTTTTATACTGTCGTGTATTTTTTCTGGCTCACGATTTACTGACGCAGCATATACTTTGTCCGCAATTTCTTTAAACACGGGCCCCGCTACCAATGCTCCATAATATATACCATTGGTAGGTTTAAAAATCATAACCATACAAGTATATTGGGGCTTGTCAGCAGGGAAAAATCCACAAAAACTAGATTTATATTTTTCTACATACTTACCTTTTTCAACAATTTTGGCCGTGCCTGTTTTACCGCCTATAGGATATATTTTCGAAAATATATTTGTTGCTGTGCCATGTTCTACTGCCCCTGTAAGCATAGGCATTACCCTTTGCAAGGTCTTATCTGAAACAATTTTTTCCGATAGCACTTCTGTATTATATTCCTTAATTAGTTTACCCGTTTGTTCTACTCTTTTCACAAACATAGGTTTCACCATTTTACCTTTATTAGCCACTGCATTATATAAAGTCAAAATTTGCATAGGAGTAGTCTCCACAGAATAACCTATCGACATCCAAGGCAAAGTAGTAGAGCTCCAACTTCTGCTCTGTGGATTGGGCATTGGAGAAACAATTTCATCGGGAAAACCTAATTTTAAGCTCTGCCCAAATTTGAAATCATTCACCAAATGGTTTATAAATCTAGTAGGGTTATTATGATAATGATTCCATACAAACTTACTAATACCTACATTCGATGAAAGTTCAAACGCTCTTTGCAAAGTGAGCATTCCTTTACCTCCGTGCTCACTATCATACATTGTTTTATCAGCAAACTTAGTGCTGCCATTTTCTGATGAAACAGTTTCATAATCGTTTACATATCCATCTTCTAATAATGCCAACACCGAAGCCAATTTAAAAGTACTGCCAGGTTCAGTAGTTTCACATATTGCATAATTATTTGCTTCTATTACCTCATCATTTTCATTCCTATTTAAATTAGCTATAGCTTTTATAGCACCTGTGCTCGTTTCCATTAATATGACACATCCATAACTAGCTTTCTCTTTTATTAATGCATTCTTCAAAGAATTTTCTGCAATGTCCTGCATACTCATATCTATAGTTGTATATATATCATACCCATTGTGTGGCTCTATGTCATTATCATCATTTATAGGTATCCAATTGCCGCCTACGATTTTTTGCATTAAACTTTTGCCATCCCTACCTTTCAACTGTTCATTATATGCAGCCTCCAATCCTATTCCTCTTTCTTTTATGTTTTTAGGTATCTGTCCTATAGTCCTCTTAGCCAATCTTTCAAAAGGGTAATCACGTATATTCTCTGTTAGAATAATAACCCCTCCCTTATTACGACCTAATCTGAATATTGGAAATTTTTTTACGATTTTTAATTCGTTGTAGCTGATTTTTTTTAATAAAGAAACATACCTATCTAAATCCTTTCGTGCAGTATTTAATATCACTAAATAATCTCTTTTACTTTTTTCAGGACTTATAGTAGCCAACATTAAAGCTAAGGAATCTATGTTCTTCTTCCAGATGTCCTCTGTAAGCCCACTGGCACGGGTATCTATCCAAACATTATATACAGGTACAGAGGTTGCCATCAAACTACCATCAGCTGAATATATATTACCGCGTATTGCAGAAATATTATGCAACTCTGTAGTTTGCTCAGTTTGCAGAGCTACCCATTTACTTCCTTCAACAAATTGAATTTTATAAGCATAATATATTATAACAGCCGCAAACGATGCCATAAAAATAAAGCTTAAATAAACTCGAAGTAATATGATTTTCTTATTAGTCAATGATGAATTATTATATTTATTTTATTATTTTAACAGGCGGTTCAGATAATGGTCTTAAATCTGCATCTTTCAGTCTAGCTAATACTTCCGACTGTTTGCTTCTGCTCAGAAACTCTTTAGCAATGCTGATATACTCACTTCTTAATTCTTCCTTTTCTTTGGTTAATCTGGAGATTTTTACTACCGTTTTATTTGCATAATGTTGATTGGCTATATATATCATTCCCAACAGAAACATATAACCAATAAATGGCATCCACTTCTTTATATGTTCAGGCGTAATAAAAAAACTAAATTCCGAAGCTTTTACTAAGGGGCTTTTACTGCTTTTTTCTTTATCTGTATTTACTTGTTCCATTTTATTATAATATTACAACTTCACAGCTACCCTCAGTTTTGCACTACGTGAGCGTGGGTTTCTTTCTATTTCTTCTTCTGACGGGGCAATTGCTCTTGACAAGACTTTCAGCGGATTATTCGTATTCCCATATACATCTTTAGCTATATGTCCTTCCACATTTCCACTCGCTATAAAATTTTTCACCAACCTATCTTCCAAACTATGATAGCTCATCACCACCAAGCGACCGTCTTTTGCCAATGAATCAGTGGTATCACTTAAAAATTTTGCAAGAACATCAAGTTCCTTGTTTACTTCCATTCTTACTGCTTGAAACACCTGACTTAAAAAAGTATATTTATCTTTAAAAGGTGTCACGCGTTCAATTGCTTTCAAAAAATCATTAATCGTTTCAATAGATTTATGTTCTCTTGCATCTATAATAGTATTTGCCACTTTTCTACTATTTCTCAATTCGCCATACGATTTGAATATATATATAAGTTGTTCCTCGGTGTAATTATTAATTACTTCCCTTGCATCAGGTTTCGATTGCTGGTCCATCCGCATATCCAGCAAAGCATCGCTGCGATAACTAAAGCCCCTGGAGCCTTCGTCGAACTGATGACTCGACACACCCAGGTCGGCGAGTATGCCATCGGCAGCTTTTATATGGTGGTATTTTAGAAAGTTTTTGAGGAACCTGAAGTTGTGGTTCACCCAAATAAATCGTGCATCATTGGGCAAATGAGTCTTCACATCATCGTCTTGGTCAAATCCGATGAGCTTACCTTTTGGCCCTAGTTTTTCGAGTATCGCTCGGGAATGCCCGCCCCCGCCAAAAGTAACGTCCACATACACACCATTGGGCTTGATGTTCAACGCTTCAATGCACTCGTGCAGCATTACAGGCGTATGGTATTTGGCGGCAATGCTCAACTTTCAGGTTCTTTTTTACCTTTTTTGGGCATCACCTCTTCGGCAAGGGAGCTAAAGTCATCTGAACTCATGTTGAGCTCTTCGTTATAAACTTTCTCACTCCAGATTTCAATACGGTTACTGTATGCAAACAGAACCACATCATTATGTATTTCAGCATATTCTAATAATTTTTTAGGTATCAATATTCTATCATTGCCATCCACCGGAACTTCGGTGGCCCCATTGTTAAACATCCTGAAAAACTGCCTGTCTTTGCGGTTGAACAGATTCAAATCGTTTAACTTATCTGTTTCAGCTTCCCAAGCATTTTTGGTGAACAATACCAAACACTTATCGAAGCCACGGTTAATCACCAAAGCATCCTGAGCTTCGGAAGGTAGCTGCTTTTTTAGGCGTGCAGGAATTATCAGCCTGCCTTTGCCGTCCAGCTTACATTCAAATTCTCCGATGAACTTAGTCATTACCAGTGTTTTAAATTAACGCAACAAATGTAAAACATTTTCCTCCACAAAAAACCACAAAAATGCAATTTGTGGATAAGAATTCAGACACAATATATAATAATTGTACTTATATATTTGTTTTACAATGTTTTAATATGGTGGAGAAATGTGGAGATAAAATTTAAATTACGCCTTTTTTAAGCCCCCCATATATTTTCATTCATTTTTTTTTAAGTGTTATTTGTCCAAATGGCTTTTGTGGTGTTGGTTTGAATAAAATTTAAAACATGAAAAAACAGATTATTTATTTAATGACATTGGCAACCATAATCACTGCCACAAGTTGCAACAACACTGGCTCTGACGGAGTATCACCCCAAATGGAACTGCACAAAAAAGTTTACAAAGCAGCAACCGATATTGGAGATTTGCCCACCGCTATCAACTCCTTGCGATATATAATTGCTTTGGACACTGCCAATCCAAATTTATTGGATACACTTGCCAACCTATACTATACTGTTGGTCAAGTGCAGCAGGCTATAAAGGTTTGCGACCAATTTGGGGCCAAATACCCACTTACCGAAAAGATCATGGAAACAAAACAATTGAGTTTTGAAAAATTGGGCATGCTGGATTCTGCTTATGCAATGGCTGATAAACTTTTCCTAAAAACAGAAAAACTCAAATATGTATATCGCCAAGGATATTATAAAATTCAAATGGGAGACAAAAGAGGGTTTGAATATTTACAGAAGGTAATCGACACCAAAGGCCCTATAAAAGACAGCACTGAAATGCGTTTCGGACGTGATGCGGTGGCTCAGATGGTGCCTATAAAAGCGGCAGCATATTTTATCATAGGTTCTACACTTGGGCAGCTTCGCAAACATGCTGAAGCAAAAGAAAATTTCAAATTGGCACTTAAAGAATTCCCCGATTTTTATTATGCTGCTCAATTATTACAAAACTACGATCAATACGTTAGCGAACTCGAATCACAAATGAAACGATGAAGAAATTTGCCCCTAAAATATTGCTTGGTAATATTATAGTTGCTTCTTTGTTGGCGGTGCTTGGTTTTCTGGGCTACTGCAATATAGAAGTTGACTCATTATTATATGTAGTATTACGATGGGCACTGGTGTTGGGTATAATATTATATGCATTTAGCAGCAAAAAACTAACTGCCTGGATCATTGCTGCCATGGTTGCAGGTATTGTATGCGGCTACGATTTCCAACAAAACGATTTCGTAATCGGGCTTGAAAAACTGAGCAAAATATTTATCCGCTTAATCAAAACTATTATTGCCCCACTTATATTTTCTACATTGGTAGTGGGCATTGCCGGTCATTCCAATTTGAAACAAGTGGGCCGTATGGGATTGAAAGCTATTATATATTTTGAGATAGTAACCACCCTTGCGTTATTTATAGGACTGGCAGCTATCAACTTCACGCAAGCTGGCGTGGGCGTTCATGTGCAAGCAAATGAGAAAGTAATAAAAAAAGCTGCTGACATTATAAACAATAAAAAAGAAGCTGACCATTTGCTTGACGTGTTCCCAGAAAATATTGCATTGGCTGTGGCCGAAAATAAAATATTGCAGGTGGTAATTTTCAGTCTTTTGTTTGCAATGGGATTGGCTTTGGTTAAAAATAATTCCAAGCAAATTATGCTCAATGGTTGCCAAGCTTTGGCCGATGTGATGTTTAAAGTTACTGATATTGTGATGCTGGTTGCCCCGCTTGCGGTTTTCGGTGCATTGGCATCCACAGTTTCTAAAAACGGGGTAGGTGTACTAATGGACCTGGCAAAACTGGTGGGTACTTTATATGGGGCACTAATCGTATTTGTTATACTTGTATTTATCCCTATTCTTATATTAATAAAAGCCAATCTCAAAAGGTTTTGGCAGGCATTGCGTGAACCCGTATCCTTGGCTTTTGCTACTGCAAGCAGTGAAGCAGCTTTGCCCAAAGCTATGGAAAATATGCACCTATATGGTGTTCCTCAGCATATAGTTTCTTTTGTACTTCCCACGGGTTATAGTTTTAATCTTGACGGGACAACCTTGTATTTATCCATGGCCTCTGTCTTTGTGGCACAAATGTGTGGGGTTGATTTAACTATTGGCGAACAGATAACCATGTGCCTAACCTTGATGCTTACCAGCAAAGGCGTTGCAGGCGTTCGTGGAGCTTCTTTTTTGGTATTGCTTGGCACGGTTACTGCTATGGGACTAGACCAGGAAAAAGCATTTTTAATACTTGCAGTTGATGCTTTTATGGACATGGCACGCACCGCAGTTAATGTTACCGGAAACTGTATTGCAACAATTGTCGTAGCTAAATGGGAAAAAGAAATTTGAATATGAAACTGAGGTTCATTTTATATATTGCTATTACCCTAATTGCTTACAAAGCTTTTACGCAAAACAATTATATACTGCAAAGCAAAGCCCCGCTTCCCAAAGAATTTAATACAAGTGTAGAAGACCGACTGGCAAAAGCCAAGGAGCATTTAAAAAGTTTGAATATTAAATACAATGAGGGGTTTTTAAAAGAAGAAATCATTTTGTTTCAGGGATACCTGAGAAGCGGACAAGTATTGTTTAATGATACTATTAGTTATTATATTGATAAAATTGCACGCAAGTTTTTTGAGAATGACAAAGCTATTGCCAACAATATAAAAGTATATTTATGCAAAAATGATTATGCTGTAAATTTTTCCTCTCCCGATGGAATGATTTTTATATCTACCGGGTTTATTGCTCAAACGATGGATGAGTCGCAACTTGCATTTGCTATAGCAAGAGAAATTGCCAAGTATAAAGATGGTTATATACAAAATCTCGATGTGTCTTTATTGAACAAGAGCGGCGATGTAAAATCCTATAACACCTATTTTCATGAGTTCACCGACCAGGTACTAATAGAAACTGCCAATACTTATGAGTATGATAAAACCGCATTGGAACTTACCAAAAATGCAGGATTCGACATTGCCGAAGCTTTATTATATTTTGATATATTGCACAATGCCGAATTGCCTTTTGAATATATTAAATTTGACAAAGCATTTTTTGAAAGCCCCAATTTTACAATACCTGAGGAATTTGATAAAGACACTATTATGTATGTAAGCGAAGGCGAAGAAGTGGCTCAATCTGAATCGCCCATATATGATGACTATGCAAAACGCAAAGATATATTGGGGCATTATAAACCAGGTGCCGATCGCAAACATACTGTTGATGTAGCGACTTTTAATTACGTAATTAAAATTGCCAAACTGGAAACATGCAAGCAGCAATTGCTTCGCAAAGAATACAATGATGCATTGTATAATTCTTACTGTATTATTAAACAAGATACAGGCAATATGCAGGCTAAAGAAATTTTCATACAAGCATTGTTTGGTTTTTCCATTAACAAAGATGCTGATGTGGAGCGTTATCTAAAAGGACTTTGGGCAGAACAAAAACTGGATAAACTTGCTGAATATCAGTTTAAAAAGTCGGGGGTTACACCCGTGGATACCTGTATTAAAATATTATATAAACTTAAAGCCAACAATCCCAATAATATTGTAGTACTGGCTCTTCGCCAATGTTGGAAATGGACTGTCCAAAATCCGAAATCTGCATATCTAAATAATTTTCGTGACTATATGATGGCGTATTTGTATAATAATACAAGTATGAAAAGTGAGTATTTTACTTTTTCTAAAAACGATGCTAAGATAATGGAGACCACCAAGGCCGAAGATCAATCAATAAGTAAATATGCTAAAATAAAAAAGGCTAAAGTATTAGAAAATATCTATAAAAATTATTCCGATGCATATACCCAGACTGCATTTATGGATATTACCTCAGCATTAGTTTTTGAAAGAGAATATAAAAATGCTGTTGCCAATTTTGACTACATTTTTAACGACCTGGAAAGTAACCCCAAAAAGAATTTTAAAATAAATGATAAAATACTACAATCTTCGCTCGATTTTGATTACCTCAACCTCTTGAAAAACGACCAAGACCCTGTAAGAGAAGTGATACCCAATAAGGAAAAAGTAAAAGTAGAAAACCTATTTAATAAATACAACAAACTACTGGGTGGAAAAGTATTGAATATGAGTGTTGAAGAAATAAAACTATATAATGCCCAAATGTGGAACAATCAAGTACTAATTAATGATTATATATATGAAATTGGGAACAATTTATTGGGATACAAAACAAATTATACGGCCACCCAATTCCATACCTATCAGCTATCGTTATCTAAAAAAACGCCGTATTTGTTTACTGGCAAATTCACCAAAAAAATATACCACAAGGAATCCAATACTGATGGTGATGAATGTAGCAATTGCAGCATTACCAATTGTTTGATATTTGTAGATTTATACAATGTAATTGTACCCAGTAAAAAATTCTTGTTCGAGTACTATATTATAGATTTTAAAACTGGGTATAAGGTTTATCATAATGCCAACGATGATTATATCCCTTTCAAAAGTGACATGCTTAAAGCCCATATATATGATATACTATATCAATTATCGTATTAACCTATGAAAAAAATATTTTATATATTTGTAATGCTGCTTATTTGCTCTGAAGTAAGTGCCCAGGTTCCTGGTTTTCTGGGTAAAAAAAACAGTATTGGTATAGGGGCACAATGGTTCCCATCATATAAAAACTATGGTTACACAACTAAACCATACAAGCCTAAATGGGACGACAGTTCTTTCCGTTTAAGTAATTACAGATACAAATCAGCTTTTAATATATTTTACGAACGCGTTATTGATAGATACATCACCATGAATTTTAACTATAACTACCAACGGGGCGGGTATCAAACTTTGGAAGAAATAGAAGTGACAGACAGTTTGGGGAATATCAATATATATCAAACTAATCAAGATTATAATGTAGTTTCACACAGATATGAAGTACTGTTTAAATTCTTTATAAGAAACAATGGCGGGCTTGCACCCCTGGGTCCATACATGGGTGTCGGGCTAAACTACAGTATTGTTAAGGGTTGGGTTGTGGGGAAAGAAGACAATACCTTGATTAAAAAATCGCTATCGGCCATGTCCATTACTTGGGGTAAAACAAGAGTAATAGGTGATAATATACTATTAGATTATGGGATTCGTTGTACCCCATTTTACTTTAATGGCGAAGTAAACATACTCAATCAAAAGAAAAAAGAATTGAAACCTGCATCCTATATGTTTGGCCGAAATCTGCTTTTTGCTTATTTCAATATTGGATTTTTGATATAATATAAATGTTTGCATTTATTATCAATGAACCAACGAAATTCCCACTGAAGTTATATACACATTCGAACCCTGATTTTTGTTCAGCAATGGCATCAGTGATGTTTCTGCCCAAAGACGGATAAACTTATATGCCACACGAATGGTAGCTTTCACATTAAAAGTTGATTGGTTTAAACTACTCCAACGGTTAATATAATAGTTGATGCCGTCCTTACTATATTCTACGTTTTGCTTCGAGGCAAAACGCCAGCATCCGATAACACCCATAGCAATTTGAAAAGCATTTTCAGGACTCCCTTTTTGGGGACCAACGGTAAACCTAACCATTGCAGGAACATTTAGTGAATGGTTGACTACTCTGTTTTTGGTATATTGCAATGAAGAATCATACAATGGTGTAAGCTTATTATTGCCCTTGTCAATATTTAAAAGTACCAATTCATTGTTAAGGCGTATAGCCGAATGCTCATAACCCAAACCCGAAACAAAACTTATGCGTTTCTTATCATTTGAGGTTACATTTTCAAACAAATTTATTTTCCAATTAAACGATTTCCCAATATCATTACTGAGATATTTGGTATCATCCTTTAAAGTTGTTTGAGCCATATTAGAACCTATAAAATTGAATCCCAAATCGAAACCATCCCACACCCTTCCATATACATGCTTGTCTCGCTCCATGCTGAAAAAGTACTTATTCAAGGTATCGAGCAATACATTGCTTTTGTTCTCTATTACAATAGTGGTGTCGTATATCAATTTACCATCTTTTGAAATAATCACCCGCTTTTTATATACTTCCTTTTTGATACTTACAGTGTCAGTTTGGGCAACCGATTGCTTATATATAAAAACGCTGGCTAAAATTAGTATGATATTAAAGTATCTCATCTTGTTGTTGTATTATATATTATTATTTTTACCAATGATCCTCTATTAAAAATCTCCAAACAAAACAGTATTGCCAATTATTACTGGTTTCCCGTTTATATTTTGAGGCATATTTTTACTTACATTTACTCTAAATTTGGTATTCTTATTTACCCAACTGCTTGCTCTTTTTGCCACTTGGTCCCAGTTTACACGGGCATTAGAAAGACCATTCACTTGTACTATTCTTTGGTCTTGCTCGGCAGGCATTTGTTGTAATTCTTGTTCAATCAGTTTTTGCTTTATTCTGTTTTCTAAAGCTATATCTTCTGCACTGTTAGCTGTATTTTCTAACCTCACTACATTAAACTCAACTGGCTTAGAACTATCTGTAGTTGTAAAAGTATTCTCTGAGCTAATATTTTGCTTATTGATGGCGGGATTAAGTTTAGCGTGACGGATTACAGGTGTGCGAGAAGGATTGTTACTTGCAAATGCTCCATATAATTGATCTGAAGCTGGTGTTTCTATATTTTCTCTCTTATCAGATTTTGCTTGTTCTTTTTGTGCTGTTGGTATTGGTGTAACCGTATCTACATTGCCAATATTGTTATATGTAAAATATACGACCAAACATGCGGCCACTGCTGCCGACATGTAAGGCACCAATCGGGCATACAATGGCTTGATAACTTTAATATAAAGTTTTCTTTTGTCTTTAAAAACTATTTTCTTATCAGGTGATAAATAAGTATGCTTATATAATTCCAAATCCGTTTGATATGCGGGATTTAGAGATAAGAAGGCCAACAAATTTTTTTCTTGCGATATAGTAAGTTGGCGTTCGCAATACAGGATCAACCATTCGTCAATATTATTTTTGTTGATTCCTTCTGTTATTATAGTAGCGATTTTTCTTATAACTTGTTTCTTGAATTTGCTTAAAACTATATGTTCATCATCCTGCAACTTTGCCAACTTATATAAATTCCTGTCACGCTCGAACAGTGGATTTTGTTTAATGAAATCTGCCAGTTCTATTTTTTCAACTTGACACAATTCGCCCTCTATTTCTTTAGTTAAGTATAATTCTACATTATTGCGTGTAACCCTGCCCATGGGTTCTGAACATATTTTTTTGAGTTGGTGTTTAAAATCATTTCCCATCTTATGCTCTGGGAAATCAATTCGCTTGCTTTGCCCAAAACTGTCAAACTCTTCTTTCAGTGCGGGATTAAGCTCCAAAAAAGCAAACAAAGATTTTTGCTCGCTGGGGCTCAATATGCCATCGTAATAGTCAACAATGTATATAATATAATTTTCTAAAGTTATTGTCATTCGGTTATTCTTATATTATAATAGTTCTTCAAATTTTCCCAATTTTTCTTTCAGTGCTTGTCTGCCTCTAAATATATATACTTTTACTTGCGATAAACTGAGACTGGTCATTTCACTTATTTGCTCATAACTATAACCTTCATAGTCTCGAAGCAGAATCACCGAACGTTGCACATCACTTAGTTCAGCCACTGCCTGGTCTATAATTTCTTTTACGCCGGTATAATGGTTTGGGGCATGGGTGTGGTCATACTCGTTCACTTCGTCCCAGTTTGCTTTCTTTTTTTCACGTCGTATAAGGTCTATCATAGTATGATAAGCTGTGGTATATAAATACGATTTGCATTTATCAAACTCGATGATGTCGTTTTTCAACCACATTTTTTCAAACGAGTCCTGGACAATGTCTTTCGCTTTATCTTCATCCCTGATATTTTTGAGGATAAAACGATAGACACCGTCAGAATACAAATCGACACATTTGTTAAATTCTGTCGCGGTCATTTAGGGTTGGTGATTTTTGACTTGTGGTACGCCACTAAAATTTCTTTGTTACAAAAATAAAAGATTTTTTTGTAGGTTCGGTTATTTTTGCCCCATGCTGCTACAAGAAAACAAATCCCTAAAACTGCTAAATACCTTTGGAATCAATGCTTTTGCTAAGTATTTTGTAGAAATAAATACAATAGACGAAGCCCAAGCGTTTTTTGCTGAAAGAAAATTTGACCCAGAAAAAAAACTGATACTGGGCGGTGGCAGCAATGTCCTGTTTACTGGCAATTTTGATGGCATAGTGATTAAAAACAGTATTAATGGTATAGAAAAAATACAGGAAGATGAGAACCATATATGGCTAAAAGCCCATGCAGGAACTGAATGGCACCAATTGGTATTATATGCTGTTGAAAACAATTGGGGCGGTATAGAAAACCTATCTCTTATCCCGGGGCTTTGCGGTGCTGCACCCATGCAAAATATTGGTGCTTATGGTGTGGAGCTAAAAGATGTATTTGACAGTTTGGAGGCACTAAATCTTGAAACAAACCAAATCCAAACATTTAGCCATACCGATTGCGAGTTTGGATACCGCGAAAGCATTTTTAAAAATAGATACAAAAACAAATTCCTTATCCTATCCATCACCCTCAAACTCAACAAAAAGCCTATATATAATATTTCTTATGGGGCCATACAAACCACATTGGAATATATGGGAATTATGGAGCCTACCATTAAATCGATTAGTGATGCGGTTATCCAAATTCGCAGCAGCAAACTCCCAAACCCTGCTGAACTAGGCAATGCGGGCAGTTTTTTTAAGAACCCCGAAATACCAAAATACCAATATGAAAAACTGCAATTGCAATACCCACTATTGCCATCGTATAAGGGTTCGATACCCAACCATATAAAAATACCCGCCGGTTGGCTTATAGAGCAATGCGGATGGAAGGGTAAAGTTGTGGGCAATACTGGTTCGCACAAATTCCAAGCACTGGTACTTGTAAATTATGGCAATGCCACGGGTGCAGAAATATACAAACTTGCCCAAGATATTATAGCAAGTGTGAAAGATAAATTTGGAGTAGTTTTATCGCCAGAGGTTAATTTGGTCTAACATCTAACCCGAGACGATTTGCAATCGTCTCGCACAGGGATTGTGGTTTACAACCACAGTGTAAATACCCATACCTTTGTAAGCATGGCAGGCCAATATCATATAAGAGACAAAGACAGTATATATTTTCTAACACTTCCGTTATTGAATGGATTGATGTTTTCACTCGCAAAGATTACAGGGACTTGATTTTAAAGAACCTTGCATTTTGCAGAGAAAATAAAGATCTTAAACTGCATGCGTATGTTATAATGTCAAATCATCTTCACCTCTTGGCATCGTCAAGTGACAAGTCGGAAAAGAACTTGGGCAATATCATTCGTGATTTTAAAAAGCACACTGCCAAAGAAATTTATGCTACAATAAAGGACAACCAAAAGGAAAGCCGCAGAGAATGGCTCACACACAAATTCGAGTGGTATGGCAAAACCACGCCTGGAAATAAAAACATCAAATTTTGGATAGATGGCAATCACCCAATTCCTATTTATGGCAATTCGATGATGGATGAGAAATTGGATTATATACATCTGAATCCAGTAAGGGCCGGCTATGTGGCAAATGCATCTGATTGGTTATATAGTAGTGCGATAGATTATTCTGGCGGAAAAGGATTGATTGAGTTGGATATGATAGATTGAGTATACTGCGG
>JAYVCI010000179.1:0-3697 GCA_043750035.1 Chitinophagaceae bacterium | reverse complement strand
ATCATTTTAATTCTTTCGTATTTCTCTTTTAGTAAATCATGTTTCTTCATTTGCTTTTTTAAATGCAAATGTACGGTTTATTTCTTTACAAATACTTTGTAATTATTGGAGGTACTGCGTGCGACATCATTATTGATGAAGCTGGATTTACACCCAGAGCTACAAAAGATATAGATATTATAATAGTAGTGGAAGCATTATCGCCTGATTTTGTAACACAATTTTTGGAAATTTATAGTAGACGGTAATTATGAACGCAGGGAAAAAAGTGCCGACGATAGAAAATATTATAGGTTCCCCAAACCTGAAAACAAAATGTTTCCCTATCAGCTTGAATTATTTTCAAGAAAGCCTGATTTAATATATTTAGGCCCTGATATGCACCTAACGCCAATACCCGTTGACGATGACCTGTCTAGCCTCTCTGCAATATTACTTAACGATGATTATTATCAATACATGATAGAACACAGCACAAATGAAAATGGGTTACAGCGTGCCATTATCGAAGCACTGATATGCCTGAAAGCAAAGGCGTATCTAGAAATAGAAGAACGCATTGCCAGCGGAAGTACTGAAGACTCCAAGCAATTGCGAAAACACAAAGCAGATATATTTAGGCTGGCGGCAATGCTTACCCCAAATGATGAGTTTGAAATACCAGTAAGTATTAAGAATCATTTACAGGAATTTGCAAACATCATAGTAAGCGACTTACCCGACAAAGCAATTTATAGAGAAATGGGCTTAGGAAATATGGATGTAAATAAAGTGTATGCTCAACTTGTGAAAAATTTTAACCTCAGTGCTTAATGAAAGAGAAAAACAATACAAAACCTTTTTATAATACTTCTATTCCCAGTAATTGGGAGGTGATGAGATTTGATGAGTTTGCACCATTGCAAAGAGGTTTTGATTTACCAGTTGAAAAAATAATTGAAGGAAAATTTCCAGTCGTTTTCTCTAATGGAATTTTAAAACACCACAATGAATTTAAAGCAAAAGCTCCTGGAGTTGTGACAGGTCGTTCTGGAACAATTGGAAAAGTAACTTTTGTTGAAGAAGACTATTGGCCTCATAATACTGCCCTTTGGGTAACTGATTTCAAAGGGAATGAACCGAAGTTTGTTTACTATTTCTTTAACCATTATGACTTAGAAAGATTTGGTACTGGTTCTGGAGTTCCCACATTAAATAGAAATGATGTTCACATTCAAAAAATAATTGTACCCCCACTCCCCGAACAAAAAGCTATAGCCCACATTCTTGGTTTAATGGACACAGCCATAAACAAAAACAATCAACTAATTGCTAAAAAAGAATTGCAGAAAAAATGGTTGATGCAAAATTTATTGACGGGGAAGAAAAGATTGAAATTGAATGGAGAATTGAAAATTGATAATGGAAAATTAAATAAGAGAGGTTTAACAGATGTTGCACTTGGGGAGTTAGGAAAAATTGTAAGCGGTGGAACTCCAAGCACAACTGATGAAGATTTCTGTGGTGGTAAAATAAATTGGGTTACGCCTACTGAAATAACAGGATTAAAAGGCGAAAAATATTTGTTTAAAACAAAAAGACAAATTACCGAAGCTGGCTTGAAAAAATAGTTCTGCTGAAATTATTCCCGAAAATTCTATTGTGATTACAACAAGAGCAACGATAGGAGAATTGGCAATAAATAAAGTTCCCGTTACAACTAATCAAGGTTTTAAAAGTATCATACCCGATGATACAAAAATCAATACTGAGTATTTATTTTATCTCCTACAAACACAAAAGCAACAACTTAAATCATTTGCAACGGGAAGCACTTTTTTTGAAATAAGTAGAGCCGACATTATCAATTTTCCATTATCAATTATCAATTCCCTTTCTGAACAAACCGCTATTGCCCAAGTGCTGCAAGCAGCAGATAAAGAAATTCAACTGCTGAAAACCAAAACAGAAAAACTGCGAGAAAAGAAAAAAGGGTTGATGCAGATTTTATTGACAGGAAAAAAAAGATTAAAGATTAAAAAATAAAAATGAAATAATGTTCCATCATGTCGTGGTGTTTGTAGGGGCAGAAAACTTCTGCCCCTACGATGCAAACAAAACGATTCGTCCGTAGGGGTTGAAATTTTGAACCCGTCCAAATTTTCAACCCCTACAATGGACACCACAAAAACAAAAACAAAAACAAAAACAAAAACAAAAACAAAAACAAAAACAAAAACCGCAAACGATAAATAATCAAAATGCCATACAATCCAAATATCCATCATCGTAAATCAATCCGCCTGAAAGGATATGATTATTCACAGGCAGGATTGTATTTCATTACCATTTGTGTTCAGGATAGAAAATGTTTGTTCGGAAAAATTGTTGACGATGAAATGATTTTAAATGATGCGGGAAAAATTGCAGATGAATGTTGGATGGAAATTCCAAAACATTTTCCCAATGCGATTTTGCATGAACACATTGTAATGCCAAACCATGTTCATGGTATTGTTGAATTAACACAGAATAATGTTGCCAATGTAGGGGTTGAAAATATAAGGGTTCAAAATATAAGGGTTGAAAATTTTCAACCCCTACAACAACCAAACGAACCACCAAAACAAAACGCATTTCAAAAAATGATTCCCCGTTCAATTGGTTCCATCGTGAAGGGATTTAAAATCGGGGTTACAAAATGGTTTCGGAATAACGCAACCATAGTAGGGGTTGAAAATTTTCAACCCCTACTACAACCCCAACCAGATATTGACAAATTGTGGCAACGCAATTATCATGAACACATTATTCGTGATGAAGAATCCTATCAACGCATTTCTGATTACATCATCAGCAATCCAAAAAATTGGAAGTGCGATAAATTTTATGGCAAGTAATATTTGTGCGTGTGGTTTCAAAATGTTGAATGTAGAACAGGACCCTGAAGAGTGCGACGCAACAATGTTTCATAGAAGCAATGCAGCCTGGTACATAAAAATGTTAAATAATAAATGTTGTTTCGATTAATAAATAAAGGTTAAGACAATGAACACACCCTCATTCAAAGAAGACCACATCAGCCAGATACCTGCATTGCAATTGGCTGCTGAGATTGAATTAAAAAAAAATAAAAAAAACAATTAATAAAAAGTAAGTATGTATTTCTGTTATGTAGATGAAAGTGGAGACTGCGGTATATATGATGCAGCAAATCCAAATAAATCAGGGTCAAAGTATTTTATTTTGGCAGGACTAATTACCCCTGCCAAAAACTGGACATCATCATTAAATGTTTTAAAAGCATGTCGCAAAAGAATTGCGGCACAAGGTTTTTTAGCATACGATGTTGAGTTCCATTGTTCAGAATTAATAGACCCACACAAGATAAAAGCATATACGCAAATTGGTGTGCCTGAGAGGTGGAAATTGATAGAAGATTTTGCTGAAACAATAGGACAGCACGGTGCTTTTTCAATTATTACGGTTGTAATTGATAAAAGTAAAAGTATGCTGAATCCTGATAATTATTTAACTGAGTCTATTACTAAACTATATCAAGCATTTGATGAATTTTTAAAATTGAAAGAAGAGAATGGTATTCTATTTTTTGACCGTGCCAGCGAAAAAAATGTTACTACCCATGTTAGGAAATTAATGGGAACAGGGTCCAGCTGCAATCCCCCCTGTCCCACACGGACTCACTTCCACGGCTAAC
>JAYVCI010000178.1:0-23062 GCA_043750035.1 Chitinophagaceae bacterium | reverse complement strand
TATGACGAAGCAAACTATTTTAATGGGAAAGTTGCTTGGGTAAAATATAAAGGGAAATATGGAACTATTGGATTGGATGGCAAGAGTATAATTTCGTTTGTATATGATTATTTACCTTCTTCCTCTTTTTATAATAGATATATAGTAGTCAAGAATGGCAAGTATGGTTTGATTGGTGCCAATGGAGAAGTGCTTATTAATTTTGACTATGATTTAATTTCTTCGCAAATGTTTAAGACAGTTAACTTGCAAGCATATATCGTAATTAAATCAGGAAAATATGGTTTGATTCGCCCATTCAGAGGAGATGAGAGAGATATACTCATTCCATTTGAATATGATTGGATTTTTATGACCTACGATGAGAACAAACATTCTTATTATCTTAAATTGGAAAAAAATGGAGAAATGTTTGAATTTAGAGGCGGCGGTGTTATAAAAATAAAAGGGAAAAAGAAAAAGAAGCTGTAGCACATTGGAGCGGATTGTGCAGTCTGATTTTATTGCATAAAAAGTGCAAAATTAAATATTATTGCATAAATTATGCAATTTGTGGTATATTTGTATAAATAATGCAATAAAATAGGGTGATGAAAAAGCAAAAAAGTATTATACTAATGGCTGATATAATTAACAGTCGAAAGGGTAGGCAATCCTTGCTGATGAAGAAGTTCAAGGGAATTGTGGATGAAATTACTATACAAAATAAGAGTAATTTTCACTCCCCGCCTACCATTACTCTGGGTGATGAATTCCAAGCAATCGCCACTTCAGTTGAAAGTTGTTGCGAAGTGCTTATTAATATGGAAGAACTCATTCTGGAAAAGGGAGTAGGTTTTAAACTACGTTATGTGATATATGAAGGACAGATAGATACCAAAATAAATAAGAAAATAGCTTATGGCATGTTGGGCGATGGATTGACCAAAGCAAGAGTAAGGATGAACGACCTAAAAACTAGCAAAAACAGATTTGAATTTACATTGGATGATACACCCAAAATGAAAATATTGAATGATATATATTGGATTATGGCTTCGCAAATTGATGCTTGGAAGCCCAAGGATTATCATTTAATTTCGTTGTTTATTAAGGAACATAGTTATAAAGAGATTGCCAATATTATGGAGAAAGATAACTCCCTAATTTGGCGACGAAAAAAATCATTAGATATGGAACAATACCAACGCATAAAGAACATTATACATACAATAAATTTATATGAATAATTATATCATATTTACACTTGCATTTGTTGCAGAGGAGTTCGCTGCACTGCTCATATTTAACTATATCAGAAAATTTTTTGATAAAAAACACAGTGGTACAAAATCTAGTAGGTTATCTATATTTAAAGGTGGTTTGGAAAGATTTATTATACTCATTTCTTTATACAATAATTTACCGCATGTACTAACAGTTTTTGGGGCATTAAAAATTGGTACGCGATTAAAAGAGGACCAAGATGATCGTATCAGTAATGATTATTTTTTAGTGGGGAATATGGTTTCGTTGCTAATGGTTCTGACAACATATCTGATAATTAAATAGCTTGTTGTTAATACTTTACGGTACCAGCTGCTTGTCTTTTTAGAAAAACCATTCCCCTCAGGCAACTTTTCTCCTTTACCCTAAGTCATACTGATAATAAAGACCTATTCGTTATGAAAAAACTATTTTACACCACCTCATTTATTATTGCATTCTTGGGTATGTTAGATAATACCCAAGCTCAGGCCAAGAGAGGCGATAATACAGTATCAACTCCCAATGCTTTTGTTCTTAATGAGCAAAACCACAAATATTATTGGATGGAGAATTACAACTCAGAAGCTTTTGAAATGAGTGTTTACAATAAATGGGGAGAATTGGTATTCAACACCAAAGACAAGTCTCAAGGTTGGGATTCTAAATCAAATGGCCAACAATTAGCTGCCGATATATATGTGTATGCCGTAAAAATATTCCGTGATGGTAAATGGATTAACTATACGGGTTCGATTAAATTGATTGGGTAATATATTGTTTTTACTTATCTTTTGTTACCCCAATAATTACCCCGAAGTCCCCATCCGTTTGTATCCAGTTTTTTTCAGGCAAATAAGTTCTTGAAACAAAACCATCAAGATACAATGCATTTTTACAACCCAAATCTTTAAAGTATTTTGCAAAGTCATAGAAACTAATTTCTACTTTTGACATTACAAAAATTACTTTATTATCTGGCAAGATTCCTACCCCATTTCTAATATTCAAATTATCTGAACCTTGTTTGAAAGAAGGGTGAATCTCACCATCAAAAACCAACATTGGACCTGATTGGGTAGCTAACTTTATATTTCCAGTATTGGAGAAGTTGCCTGTTTTACAAATTACCGCTTGATTATCAGATGTAATATAAAAAATGCCATTGGGATTTAGATAAAAATTACCATCACCTCTTGCAGTGTCTATAGGAGTCAAGGTTTTTTGTTCTTGTATATACAGACCTACAGGTGTATTGTCTTTCTTGAACATTCCCCCATTCATTGCAAATGTCAGTTTTTTATTCTTGGCTTCAAGCCAAGTTTTTAAGTTTAGAATACTTTTGAAATTTTTAGCATATTCATCACGCCAATAGAATTCAATATTTTCTGATTTTGTGTCAACTGTATAACTCAAAAAGTTATCTTCCCATACACTGTTTCTTTTCAAATAAAAGAAGAGAGCAGCGGTTATTAGTCCCAGTAGAAATGTATATATAAATAGCTTTTTGATTTTCATCTCTATGCAAGCATAACTAAACTAATTTTCCTGATCGACATCCTAAATCCTAATTCCCAATTCCTGTTTTACCTAAACTTATACCCCAAAGCATGGGTAACACGGGCATATATATATGCTTCGTTATAATTATATACCAATGGGTTTTGGGCGTCTCTATAGGGCGATTTGCCACCTTCCAGTTCAAAAGTGAAATTTTTTATGGTATTGCATACAATGTTAAAGTTCATGGTTTGGCGTGTATTGCCTTGGGTATATGAATTGGGTAACATGTGAGAATATATATAACCCACTGCAAATGTAGTTTTTATTTTTTTCAGCAAATAACGAATACGTGTATCGGCTGATTGTGAAAAGGGTAGGGGCTGTTTGGTGATGGGGTCGGTGCTAATATTTTGTGTAAACTGCAAATCTATACCTAAATTAAGTGGTGCAATTTGTTCGCGAATACCCCCTGAATATATTTTCATATTGTTATTATTGAAAGTATATATCTTGTCTATCCGATCGTTTTGTGTATACTGCAAATTGAGGCTGTGCGACGATTTTCCAGTACGTAAAGTATATATAAACGATGAGGTGAGTGTTTGCAGATAATCGTTACTGGTGAGTGTTTTTGATTTTCTTTCTAAATCAGTCGAACGGCGATTTTGAAGCATATAGTTCACCATTAACTGTGGCCATTTTACGCCAGGCGAAAGTATATAGGTAGCAGTAAGTAAATGTTGGTTTACAGTTGTGTACTGGGTTTTCGATCGGTTATTATCTTGGAACTGATATCGTACAGAAAGATTCATTTTGCGTTTGAACATATACATTTGGTCCTGTACCGAGAACTGTCGGATATCAGACTTTAAATATGGATTCCCCAATGATTGGTAGCCGGCACCAAAATACCTGAAGTCGAAGGTGAGTACATTATTTTTTGGCCTAAATGCTACAGTGAAATATGCTGACATGGCATTTTTGGCAGGTTTTACAGTAGTAAAGTTGGTAATAAATACATTGCGGAATTTATAAGGATCAACTTTTAAATCTGAATTCAATGCTGAATCTATTTGGGCTTTGGTAGCTGCGGGTTTAGAAGCATCATTGGTGAAAAAACTATAAGCCCAGCCCGCACTGCCTTTCATTTTTGCTTGGTTGGTGGTGAAGGCTTGGTCGGCACCCACCACAAAATTATCTTTCGGGGCTACACCATTTACAATACTGGTGGGGTCGTCTTTTACTTTTAAAAAATTGAGCCCCAAATAAGTGCCTTCTTGCTTGTTTCCTATCACAAATCGCAGCCCATTCATATTTCTTTCGTAAACACCAGGTTGTATATAACTTCCCGGCCTTGTAGACACCCACCCGTAGTTGGGTATCCCATTTGTATTTTGGGTATCATTTGATATACCTTCAATAGCCCTGGCCAATTGACCACGTATGGCCTGCATCTGAAATCGTTTAAAATTTAATGCGAACTTATAGCCACGCATTTTTAAACCGGTCAATACCAATCTATCAAAACTGGGCGACATATCGCCCCACAACAATTCTATTTTTTCGTGCGAAATCCCAGTTTGAAAATAGTTACGCGATTGTATTCCCCTGGGTTCATAAAATTTAGTAAGTTCATCACTTGTCTGGAAAATCCGAAGTGGGAAAGTGACTTTGCCTACTTTTAGTTCTACATTAATATTGGCATTGTTTGTTTGGGGTGGCTCTTGCCTATTTGCTACACCTGGCCCGGTAAGCTGTGTTTGCCTACTGTCAAGCACAATGCTGCCAATAAGCGAAACAGGGGTTTTAGGTTTAGGTTTTATAGAGTCAGTGGTTTGCCTGTTTGAAGCAGTATCCGTTTGCAAATTTTTATTTTCACGCACATAAAAACGCCATTTTATTGGGGCCAAATATTGATATCCTTTTTCTTTTGCCGAGATTTCTATATAATGCACCCCCGCACTTAAAGGTAACATATATAATACTGTCAGGTTATGATTATTTATTTTTACAAAATTAGTAACCAAATGGTCGTCTATCAAAATCTTAAGCCCTGTATTGGAAAGTTCTACGGTATTGATAATTTTCACCGATATGAATAATTCACCATCATTTACGGTAGAGTCTGGCAACGGGCTCATGATGGTAAACACATCGTTATACTTTACACCAAGTGTTTGCTGTTGTTGGGCTTTACAAACCGAAGGCAGAAAAACTATATTAACAAGCATGAAAAGCCCCACGAACGAAGCAACTTTGTCATGAATACCTTTCAATGGCTGTTGTCTCATTTGTGGGGCTTGATATATTTTTTATTTAATTGTGGGTTGCGAGTTGTGAGAGCTTCTGGCAACTAGCAACTAGCAACTCACAACTTTTTTTATTTTGTTAAACCAAATAGTTTTTGAATAAACAATCGCATGCTTGCTTCGGTCATCGAACCCATATATGCAGGTGTAACGGTAACGGTAGCATATTCAACTTTATCCCCAATCTTTGCAATAATAGCTGCACTTCCGGGTGTAGTAGAAGCGGTAAACAATCCAGTATTGTCAATTGTGCCTGCTGAAGCGGGAACAACCTTCCATGTAAATACCGCATCGGCAACCAGTTCGCTGTTCACGGTGTATCCCAGTGCGGTGAATTTGAACGAACCTCCTGATGGCACTACAGTTTCTTCAGGTGATAGTTTAATATCATTCACGGTCAATAAAGGTTTACCGGCACCTTGATACCGGAACCAAAATACTTCGCTTGATAATATGTTCGTACCAGAAGAGGCATTAATAAGTCTTCTAACTTGCCAAGCATATATTTTACCGTCCATCAAAATCTCTGCTGAAGTAGGGTATAAAAATGTAGTAGTGTTTATGTTCGGTTGTTTAAACATGGGGCGGTTATTGGTCACTTCTTCTGCAGTTTTTTGCCCGTCCATTACAGGATATACAGTCAACTCGAAATTATCACCTTGAGAAAACCATTGGAATACAGGAAGTGGATTGCGAGATACCTCGGCAGGCATTGCTATAGTGCTTCCGGGAGTAATCAATTCTGGACGCATAGTTGGATTTGAAATCACGGTTCTGGCAGTGCCAATTCCAGTTACTACTACTTTGCCATTTTGGTCAGTTTCAGTTAGTGTCAATATATATTCATAATCATCAGCAGGCAGTGTACCCGTATTGATTGCTTTGTTAAAGAACTCTTTGTTGCTTTGATCCAAATCATATTTGTCGAATTCCTTGTTGTTGAATGTTAAATTTTGATTGGCTGCTAAAGTACTGATTTTTTTAGTAGCAGTTCCCACTAGTTTTACTTTTTCGCCCACTACTGTTAAAGTAGCGGTAAGATTGGTGCGGTCTGTTTTATCATTATATATACTCACAGAAAATAATACGGGCGACGAACCCAAGCTATTGGGATCAAAATCGGAAATATTTATAGACTGTACCGGGTTTACCATTAAACTAATTGACAAGCGAGTGCTATTAGAAATAATCGAGAATGATTGATTAGAAGGATAAGTATTTGTTCCTTGTGAAATGGTAAAGTTTCTATCGCCCGATGCTGACGCATCAATAGCAATATTAACAATCATCATCTCAAGCCCGGTAACAGTAACATTATTAACAGTGATACCACTTCCTTGAAAAGTGATATTTGATTTGGTAATGGTGCTGTTCCAGGTAGTACCGCTGCCGCGAACTATAATATCTAAACTTGGGGTGCCAGCCAGGCCGTTAGTGGGCACAAAGGAACTAATGCTTCCTTGTGCGAAGCTGCTTGCAATAGCTGCGATACAAGCAAATAGTGTAAAAATTATTTTTTTCATGATGGTTTGATTATGTTGATTTTGTATTGACAAAGGTCGGTATATAGGCAGCACTGCCACAAATACTGATTTTATATATATCTTACATTTAATTTTACTTGTGACGTGTGTAAGTTTGCCTGACTTTTTTTTTATAGTGTTTAAGTCGGTTATTTGTAATCACAAAAATACAAAATGATTTCACAACGACAACTTTTTTTATTGCACAATGCACAAACTTCTTCATCGCCACTGATGATAGAGGTGGCAAAAGCAGAAGGCAACTACCTAACAGATACAAAGGGCAAACAGTATTTAGATTTTCTTTCGGGGGTTTCTGTTTGCAATGTGGGGCATAGGCATCCATACGTGGTAAAAGCTATAACCGACCAACTTGGCAAATACATGCATACCATGGTTTATGGAGAGTTTGTACAATCTCCCCAAACATTATTGGCCAAAAAACTAAACGACCATTTAAGCCCCAAATGGAATGAAGAGACCTTGTCAGTGTACTACTCAAACTCAGGAGCAGAGGCTATTGACGGAGCATTAAAGCTGGCAAAACGTGCAACTGGAAGGTCTGGTATTGTAGCGTTTAAAAATGCCTATCATGGCAGTACCCATGCTGCTTTGAGCCTAATGAGCAGTGAAGAGTTCAAAAACCCGTTCAGGCCCTTATTGCCAGATGTAAGGTTTCTTGATTTCAACGATTTTGCACAATTACAATTGCTCAATACTGATTGTGCATGCGTGGTGTTAGAAATTATACAATCGGAAACTGGCTATACTTTGGCCCAAAATGATTGGTTGGTTGCACTCAAAAACAAATGTGATGAAACTGAAACACTGTTAATTTTAGATGAAATACAAACTGGTTTTGGACGAACAGGAACTATGTTCGCCTTCGAGCAGACTGATATCGTACCTGACATATTGGTTTGTGCCAAGGGCATGGGCGGCGGTATGCCCATCGGGGCTTTTATTGCACCCAAACATTTAATGGATACTTTAAGTAACAACCCCGTTCTTGGGCATATCACTACATTTGGTGGGCATCCAGTTTGCTGTGCTGCATCGCTGGCTACCATGGAAGTAATAGAAAATGAAAACCTATTATATAGTGTTCATGAAAAAGAAATGCTCATCAGAGAATTATTGCATAATAACAAAACTATAAAAAATATAAGTGGTAAAGGCTTGATGCTGTCGCTCGAGTTTGAAAATTTTGAGCAGAACAAAGCTATTATAGATAAGTGTATAGAGAAAGGAATGCTTACCGATTGGTTTCTGCATGCTGCGAATAAGTTGAGATTGACTCCGCCGTTGACGATTACGGAGGGTGATATTAGGAAGGCTTGCGGGGTTATAATAGAAAGTGTGAGTGAGGAGTGTGGGTGATTGCATTTTGAACCACATAGAAAATAGACAGATGAAAAAAGTTTTGAAATTATATTACCTGTTTTTCTTCAAGCTTGTTAATCTCTTTAAGGCAATATCAGATGATAAGTTCGAAGTGTTTAAAGCAGCTGTTGTTTGCAATGCATTACTTATTATGTTAGCCTTAGAAACATTAATTTGGTATATAATAATTTTTAAGGCAAGTTTTCATATGAATCGGTACATTGCTGGTTCTCTTGTTGCAGTGCCAATTGTACTGTTAAATTATTTCATTTTAGAGTATAAAAGTAGATGGAAAAAATATAATACAGAGTTTGAAAACTATTCTTTAGAAAAACATACAATAATAAATTATTTTGTATTTTTTGTGATATTACTAATTGTTGGAAGCCTTATTTTTTCGATTTATATTTTAAGTACGATAAATTGGGAACTATATGATTCTTAAGATTTATTCTTTTGGTTAGTTTATATAATTGTCTGAATCACGGATTACGTTTATTACATGGATTGCACCGATTTTTTTATGCCGAACTTAATCCTGCAAATCTTGTGATCAAATTAATCCTGATTCAGACAGCGTGGGCAAGTGCGGCTGCATGAGGGACAGAAGCGAACACGCAGTAAAGCGTATGGCCTGACCCCGCTTTTGGGGAACGCCCCAATTACCGTCCTTAAAAACAGAAACCGATTCGTGCTTGTCCACATTTTGTGAACATCGCAAACGCTTGTTATATATACAGTATTTGTTCTTTTGTACTTGAACAATTATCCCCTTTATTCCCGTGAACAAAAATTATCTTGGCAGGGCGGCCCTATTGGCGGTGGGTATTTTGTTGTGCTTATTGGCACTGAGTTTAATACCTGAAAAGTATTACGATGATTTGGGAATGCGACGAATTGATTTGTTTGCAGATATTAAAGAGAAAAACACTACGAAGCCAAAACAAAAGAATAAATCAAAACCCAAACCAATTAATCCAAAACAATTTGAAATTGTTTGTCCCACAGGATTAACTTGTATAGAAAATCTGAGTGAAGATTCAATATCAAAAAAACAATTAGCTGAATCAATTCGTATGATGCGGGGCAAAAAGAAAACTTTCCGCATCGCATTTTTTGGTGACTCGTTTGTGGAAGGTGATATGCTTACGGGCGATTTGCGTGATACCTTGCAACGTGTGTTTGGCGGAGCTGGCGTGGGGTATATGCCTATCACCTCACATGTGGCAGGGTATAGAATAAGTATCACCCATACCTTTAGTAAAGACTGGCTCACACAAAGTATAGTAGACCAACCCAAGCCCAAAGCAAAATTTGGAATTGCGGGTTATGTATTTACACCCGCAGAAGGAAGTTGGGTAAAATACAGTGGAGTAAAAAAATCACGCTTAAATATATATAAAAGAGTACGTATATTATATAGTGGTGCCGATGGTGAAAAAATTACTTTGAACAAAGAACAAGAAATTACCTTGGAAAAAGGCGAGGGTGTAAAAGAAAAAACTATAGAACTGGACAGTGCCAAAAGTATTCATTTGCAATTTACACAAAACGGCAACTTAAAATTATATGGTGTTATATTAGAAGGTGCTGATGATGGGCTGCTTTTAGATAATTATTCTATGCGTGGAAATTCAGGCATTGGGCAAGCAGAGGTGAGTGAAACTATATATAAACAATCGGATGCCATAATTAAATATGATTTGGTAGTATTACAATACGGACTAAATGTAGCCAATAGCAAATACACCGATTACCAATGGTATAAAATAAGTATGAACAAAGCATTGGCACATGTAAAAAAATCATTTCCTAATTGCCCTATATTAATAATTAGCGTAAGTGATAGAGGAAGCAAACAAGGCACGATGAAAGGAATTGTAGAACTATTAAAAGTGCAACAAACCTTTGCCCAAAAGCATCGTATGCTTTTTTATAACTTATGGGAAGCCATGGGCGGAGAGGGCAGTATGGCTAATTTTGTAGATAGAAAATGGGCCAATAAAGATTATACCCACCTCACTTTTGAAGGGGGCAGGTTTGTTGCAGGTCAGTTTGCCAAAGCAATTATACATGCATTAAATGAAATTGAGAAACATGATAAACTTCCCCGAACCTATGCAAGCAATTAAGGGATTCAGGATTCGGTCTCGTCTTGAAGGACGAGAGGGATTCGGGGGGGCTAAATGCTATATACAAAAATATATTATTACTTTGCTATTTTTATTATATATATCTAGCAGTTCATGTCAGGCTCAAGACACACCAGTATTATATAAATTTATTCGCTACGATTCTGACACCATAAGCAATGCAGGTACACTCGATTCTTTATTTGCCAAACTATACCGAATAGAAAATGGAAGTAACGAAGTGGTAAATATTTTCCATATTGGCGACTCGCATATACAAGCAGATTTTTTTACAGGGCAATGCAGAAGTTTAATGCAATATAGATTTGGCAATGCGGGCAGGGGAATGGTATTTCCGTACAAAGCTGCAAAAACAAGCGGACCTTCTGATTATAGAACTAGCTTTGGAGGTGTGTGGCAAACCAATAAAGCCATACTTCCTATTAAAGAAAATACCAATGGCATTTCTGGGTTTAGTGTAAGCACCAAACAAAACGGGGCCTATGTATTGTTTGATATGAAAGGCTGCGATTCTGTTAATACCTATCTAACGCAAGCATTGCTAATTCCAAAAGACAATCATGGTTATGAATATAAGTTAAATATAAAAGATTGGATCAATGACCAAGTATATAAAGTAAATAAAAGTGACGATGAAAATTTGCCTTATCATGTAGTTCAATTTAGCAAACCTACCTGCAAATGGGGACTTGAATTTGAAGGCACCGGGCGTGACCAGTTTGTATTGCATGGTCTGGTGGCACTCAGCAAACAGCCGGGGGTATTATATCATAATATTGGGGTTAATGGTATTCAAGCACACCAATATTGCAATAACCCTGATGTGTTTAAACAAACCTTTTCCCTAAAGCCCGATCTTATTATTATATCATTAGGCACCAACGAAGCACAAGATTATAAAAGAACGAATGAAGAGTTTGCCCGCCAAATGGATAGTTTGGTAATGACCAAAGCACAATGCGATGGTGTTCCTATATTAATTACCACACCCATGGAATCTTATAAGTGGAGCAGGCCAAACCCGCACGTGGCTCGTGTAGCAGAAGCATGGCGGACAGTAGCTACCAACCGTGGATTACCCTTGTGGGATTTATATACTATTGCTGGTGGACAAAACAGCAGCTATCAATGGGTACTTAATGGATTGTTCAGCAGGGATAGGGTGCACAACTCTATTAAAGGTTATACTTTACAAGGTGATTTATTATACCAAGCATTGATGTATCATTACCAACTTTATGTTATTAAGCCTCGATAATATATTAAAACAATTTGTATATAATCCAAAGGAGCCATTAATTTTTAGCTCCGGATTATTTGTATTTTTGTTTGCGGGGTTTCTATGCGGATTTTGGATATTGCACAAAAAGCATAAACTTAAAATTATATATACCATATTATTTTCATTGTTTTTTTATTATAAAAGCAGCGGTATATATTTTTTAATATTAATTGGTTCAACTGTGGTTGATTATGCATTGGCCAATATGATATGGAAGGCCCAAAGCCCATGGAAACGTAAGGCATTACTAGTGTTTAGCTTGATAATTAATTTGGGAATGTTGGGTTATTTTAAGTACACCAATTTCTTATATGAAATATTTGCAGGACTCACCGAAAGTAATTTTGAACCACTGCATATAATATTACCGGTAGGTGTTTCATTTTTCACTTTTCAATCGCTTAGTTATACTATTGATATATATAGAAAAGAAATTGAACCTGTAAAACATATATGGGATTATGCTTTCTTTGTTTCCTTCTTCCCGCAATTGGTAGCAGGACCCATTGTAAGGGCAAAGGACTTTTTACCACAGGTAGCCAAGGATCCTATAGTAACTGCTGAGATGTTAGGCCGTGGTGTGTTTTTAATATGTATAGGATTGTTTAAAAAAGCGGTAATATCCGATTACATCAGTGTGAATTTTGTAGACCGAATATTTGACAATCCAACATTATATAGCGGCTTTGAATGCTTGATGGGTGTATATGGTTATGCCCTACAAATATATTGCGACTTCAGTGGATATAGTGATATGGCTATAGGTGTTGCATTGTTATTTGGTTACGAACTATGCAAAAATTTCAACTCCCCTTATCAGAGTCTAAATATTACTGAATTTTGGCGACACTGGCATATATCATTGTCAACTTGGTTAAGAGATTATTTATATATATCATTGGGTGGAAATAGAAAAGGGAAATGGCGTACCTATTTTAACTTAATGCTAACTATGTTGCTGGGCGGGCTTTGGCACGGGGCAGGATTCAAATTTATATTATGGGGTGGGTTGCATGGCGTAGCTTTGACAGGACACAAATTTTATTTGGAACAAAAAAATGCATGGAGCAGACTACATACATTTTTTAATACCCGTGGCGGAAAAATATTAGCATGGTTTCTCACCTTCCATTTTGTATGTTTTTGTTGGATATATTTCAGGGCAGGTGATATGAATAATGCCGCTGATGTATTGGGACAAATTGCTTTTGCATTTGATATAAGCGTGTTGCCGCAATTTGTGGAAGGTTATCCCTATATTATATTGTTACTGATGTTGGGATATGCTTTGCACCTTACACCTACTAGATGGGAAGACAGGGTGAGACAGGAACTTACCTATGCTCCTTTATTTGCCAAAGGTGTTGCAATTTTATTAATGATTATTATAGTAATCCAAGTAAAATCAGCAGAGGTATTGCCGTTCATATATTTTCAGTTTTAAGAATATATGCCGTCATCCGATAGCTATCGGATGACGGCTATAATATATATATATTGTTTTCCCACTCTCTCCTTGTAATTCTCAACCAGTTGCATTCGATATCATCGTACATAAACTTTTCTATATATTTGAGACCGATTTTTTCTAATACTTTTCTTGAAGCAGTATTTTCTATATGGGCTGTGCCAATAATTTCTGTAAGATTCATTACCTCAAAACCGTAGTCCAATGCAGCTTTGGCTGATTCTGTGGCATAGCCTTTTCCCCAATACTTTTTAATGAAGCGGTATCCTATATCATAATATTGTGGGTGGTTATTTCTTTCCTCTTTCACCAGTTTTAATCCTGACCAACCCACAAAACTATTGGTATTTTTTTCAATAACAGCCCAACGTGCGATTCCGTTATCTATATATTGTTGCCTTACAAAGTTTATTACTTCTCTAGTTTGTTCGATATTCGTAACAGGATTATTTCCTAAGTATCTATGGACTTCTGGATCAGAATCGAGGGCGAACATACCTTCTTCGTCTGAGGGGAGTATTTCCCGGAGTATAAGTCGGGGTGTTTCTGCGTATATCTTCATATTATATATATTTGAATTACGAATGTTCAATTACGAATTACGTTTTATTTGATTTAAGAACAAGGATTAACGATTTCTGATTTTAGAAGTTGCTGACGCCTGATTTATTAGGAATTGGATTTGGGACTTGATGGGCATGCGGCAGATTAATTAAAGAGCAAGGATTCTTTAGTTTGTCATCCTGAGTTTATCGAAGGGCGACAAACTGAAGATTACTCCCCTTGTCGTCTTCGATAAACTCAGACTGATATCGTTGATGCAAAAATATGAATAATTTGGGGATTAGGCTTTTTTAAAATATTTGATTATATTTGTGACTTATTATGAGTAAGATTCTTAAATATACAAATTCAAAAGTGGACAAAGCTTTGGGCAAATTGATGGACAAAGTAAAAACGGGGAAGGATGTCGATTGTAAAAGTATTATGAAAAAACTAAGTAACGCGTCAAAATTATAATAAATATATTAGAACTAAGCTATGGAGGAAAAATTATCCACTTTAAAAGAACGATTCGGATCAATTCCAAATGAATCTGGATTGACTAGAAAAATGAGAGTTCACCAGGGTTGGTGGAGAACTAATGTATTACATGAAGAGGCTGGTTTACATCCCATAAATACAACTCAAAATGTTTGTAATACAATTTTAGACGGCAAGAATAATGAGAAAAATTTTCTTACTCCAAATTCTATGAAAGCAGTTAAAGATACTCTTAGCATGCGAACAAAAGAAAATGTTGGAATGATTGAAGAAGACAGGCTATTTAATAATTTACTTTCTAGCCAACCCCTATGTTTTAATTTCTTTGGAGAGTTATATGCTGACCATGATTTCGGGTTATTGGTTCTAAAAATATTCTATAAAAACCTGACAAAACTAAACAATGTATTTTTTGAATACGCCCCGATAGAAAATTATACCAATGATAGGTCTGCTTTTGATATTGCTTTTGAAGTCGAAGAAGGAGACAAAAAAGGACTGATTGGATTTGAGTGCAAATACACCGATACATTCTCATTCAAACCTTCCAAATCGAAAATTTTTTATGGCGACAAAGATAACAAAAATCATAATGCCTATTTTGGTATCTATAATAAATCCAAACCAAATTTTGTCGGAGATTATTATACCTTTGTAAAGAGTAAAGACTTCAATCAACTATTCCGTAATCAACTTATCGCAGAAGCCCTTATTCAAAATAAAAAATATGATTTTGTTTATACTGGTCTTTTCTGTTATCAAGATGATGAGAGTGCGACAAAAACGGCAGAAAATTTTAAAAAAATGCTCTCGCATCCTGACAGTTTTCAACTTATTACTTATAAGGATTTTATTAGCAAAACACAGCAACTAGAACTTGATTGGGGAAAAAGAGAATGGACAATGTTACTTTGGGCAAGATATTGCGGTATTGAACTGAGTAAAAACACAACTACAAAATTAAACGACAACTAACTTTAAGTATATATAAATGCCCCACCAAAGACAAATAACCCTCACTCTCCGCATCGACTGGAGCGAACTTGACCTCTTTGGCCATGTAATACCATTACTTAGTTCAAAATAGTCCAATCCCGATAGCTATCGGGACTATTTTGAACTTTAGTAATGTAATGCCGACCTAGTAGCTGTTTAGGCCACTTGCCAAAAATAATTTATTGGCCTAATACAGATACAGTTTCGGTATAAACAATGTGGCTTTTATGAAATATGTGCAGGCTGCTCGGGTAAATTATTGGGAACAAATAGGATTATATAAATTATACACCGAAAATAAACACAGCCCCATGTTGGCATCTACGCAATGCGAATTTAAAAAAACCATTGTTTTATCCCGGAGAAGTGATTATACATTCACAAATGGATTTTATCAAAAACTCAAGTTTTGGGATTTCGCATAAATTATATAATAGTAATAACGAACTGGTAGCCGAAGCTAGAGATGTGATGGTAATGTATGATTTTGGGAAGAATGAGAAGATGCCTTTTCCGGAAGAAATTAAATTAGCAATCAGCAATCTATAAACTCATATTCATAGCTGTAACAGCATAGTATATCGCCCAGCCAGCAAAACCTATAATAAGTGCCCATAGCCAAGCAGGTATTGAGTGCGGAGTTTCGCTCCCTTCTATTAAAAATTTCTTTTGATTGCCTTTGCCATAAGCATTAATCATTATAGGAATTACCCCATCTACTACTTCATTTTCTGTAATACCTTCTATAGCTATAGCTGGACCATTTCGCACTATAAATGGAATTTTACGAATCCCTTCTTTTCCCAATGGGTCTTTACTTACTATTTTTAGGGTATGCTCTCCGTCAACTAATTTTTTTGTATCCAATTCAAAATTAATAGGTACAGAAAATTCCCCATAAGGTTTTGATTCATCATCAATGAATATGATTATAGAACTTTGATTATTCATAATAATTTATTTTAATATAGAATATTTTATATGGTCAACATTTTTCTCACCTGGTTTTATTAACCACTTAATACTGAAAAATAAAGTTAATACCGCTATGATAATTGTTATCCATATACTTATATAATCCCATTGACTATCGGGTCCGGCACCATGTACTATGCCTCTCAGAGCTTTGGGTTGATTGCGTTCGCATACGGGGCAGCCTATAGATAGCCATTGAATTGAAAAAAATAAAACTGCAAATATGATAGTCTTTTTCATAATATTTATTTTGATGCTGATGCTTTAACTTTTAAAAAATCTATAATTTTTTTTATCTCTTCAGGGGTTACTGTCTTCCCTTTATTTCCCCATGCATTTCTTTCAAAATTTATTAATGCGGCTACCTGATGTTCTGTAAACTTCATATTGGTTCCCACGGCAGCCATTACACCATAGTCAGATCTTGCATCATATCCATTCATTATAATATCTACATACAATTCCAGTTTATCTCCATTTACAATCGCACTGCCTTTCAATGGCGGGAATGCACCTTTCAAGCCTTCTCCATTTTCCTGATGACAGTTTTGACAATTAGCGGCATACAAAGCTTTTCCATTAATAGTTGGTGTGCCCTCACTTGAAGTAGCAGTTTCCTTATCCAACTTTTTATATAAGAACTCTCTAGGTTTTGTTCCATCTGGAAGCGGAGCTTGTTTTAATGATTGTATATAAGCTACCAATTGTAAAGCCTCTTTTGTGGCCACTACTTTTCCTTTTTTGCCATTCATAAACTGTGAAGGAATACTTACTATTATATCTTCTTTTGATGGGTTTTCCTTTATTTCAAAAAGCCACTGATACGAAGGCATAATAGATTGTGCCACCACTGCTCTGGGATGGAATAAGTGCATTAAATTCCACTCTTTACTGGGTTGCCTGTTGCCCACATCTGTTAAGTCAGGACCTGTGCGTTCGGTACCCATCAGTGTTGCTGTGTTTTGCCAAATACTGGTTCTGCCTATATTGGCATAATCTGATGCCATACCGGGGCGTGAACCAAATGTTTTATCCATGTCCACATTACGCACCTGCTGCGAATGACATCCCACACAGCCTTCAGCTATATATATTAATTTCCCTGCCATCTCATCTCCTGTTAAAGGTTTGGTACCGGGAAGAGGAGCATTGTTTGCCTGATTTTGAAATGCCGGAATAATTACTACCACACAGGTTAGAAAAAAGAAAAGCAAACCTGCAATAGTGTACAATTTTATATGGTTATTAAATATATTCATTTCCGTATATTATTAATGTGGGGTTTGAGTTTCTAATATTTTAAATGCTTCTTCTTTTACATTTATTTCTACAACTTCTTTAGAGGTCATTCTATAAAAATTATAGGCAAATACTAGGTGAGAAATAAACATCAAACTTCCACCAATCGCTCTCCATAACCAATAGTCGAACATCAATACCACACTGTCAATAAATGGTTTTCCTTCCATCCACATCATACCTCTTAATGTAGCACCAATTGATAGCGGAATGGCATAAAATAATACGCCAATAAATGCCAGCCAAAAATGTGCACCCACTAAATGTTGTGGAGGTTCTTTGCCTGTTAATCGGGGTACTATAGCATACATACCTCCCCACAATGCAAAAGTTATAATACCATAGAACCCAAGGTGGGCATGGGCTACCGTGAAATCAGTAAAATGCCAAAGAAGGTTCGTAAACTTAAATGCTTCTGCCGTGCCTTGTAATGACACCACAAAATAATATACAACTGCAACTAAGAAAAATGGAAGTGTATAACTGTTCGAAACTTTATGCCATTGCCCTTTAAAAGTCATGGTAAAATTAATGGTAGCCGCCACTACTGGTATTATCATACCCACACTGCCCACAATTGCCACAGTTTGCAACCACCAAGGTATCGGGGCAAAAATAAAATGATGTGTTCCAATAATAGTATAGAATATTATCTGTGTCCAAAAAGCCAATATACCTAAACTATAGGCATATATAGGTTTATTAATTTGTTGCGGAATAAAATAATATAATAAACCCAATGTATATAAGGTAAACCACATACCTACTCCTGAATGCATAAAATAACCTTGCACAATGGTTTCACTTACACCATCTTGCCAGAATGGTAAATACGCAGTAAGTGCAACTATAATAGTAAAAATAATGGCCGAAACAATATACCAATTTGATATATATATTTCTTTGGTGGTTCGCCTTGCTACCGTTAATATAAAGTTTGCCAGTGTAAGTATAAGAGCTGCCGCAAACAAAGCCATTACTGGCCATATATATTCTCTAAATTCACCACCGCCATTATTAATTCCTGCCATTAAACAAAGTGAACCAAGCACCACCATCACATTGGTAAGCACCAACGCTATCCAGCCCCATTTTATATTGTATATTTTTGTATTGCTCACCATAGGGACCACATAATAACCCAACCCTATCATTGCCAATGATGCCCAGCCCCAAAAAACAATATTGGTATGCACGGGCCGCAGCCGTCCAAAGCTTAGCCAACTTAGGTGATCAGCATCGGGTGATACGAATTTGATTCCAAGATATTCTCCAATGCCCGATCCTATAACTAGCCAAAAAGCGGCACAACCCAAATACCATAATATAAGTTTTGTAATATTTGCATCTAAATGTGGTCTTTGTATAGCTTTCTTTTTTATTGCCGTAAAATGTGTTTCATGTTTGTCACTCGCATTGTTAATAATCCCTTTCGTATCTTCTGCCTTTTCTGAACCCGATAATTCGCTATTGGTTAAATTAAAATCCAACACTTCTTTCCGCTTTTCCAGTTCATGTTCAAGGTTGTGGTCATCTATATTTTTTAGGTGTTCTGCAAATTTTTCAGCCTCTTTTAATTTTGATTGATTGCTAAAATTTTTAATTGTATTATTTGCTTTTATCAGTATAAAAATTACGCCCAATAATACAGGAAGTAGTAGTAAAACAATGGTGATTATAATACCGGGTTGACTTAACAAAGGCTCACTGGTAGCATTTGCAGTTTGAGCAAATAAGTTACTGCCAGATAAAAACAAAATAAATAACATAACTATAGTTTTAACTTTATTGCATGAACCATTTCCTTTGCAGTCGCCGCAGCATTTTTCATTTTTCAATTTCATAAATTGATTGATTTGATTGTTGTCTAAATTTTCCAGATACTCGTGGAAGCTATTTTCAGAATATGTATTTTGTATATGCTTATTTGCATCTGCCTGTCTTTTAAATTTTATATAAAGGCTAACTATCAAAATGAGCAAGGGTACTATGCATACTAACAGTATCAAGCCAAGCCCAAAATTGTTTTCGCTATTGCCTAAAATGTTATTTGCAGTTTGTGCACTAGTTATTTTTGATAATACTATAGCTAACAATAATGCAATTTTTGTTTTGTTCTTCAGTTTCATATTACTATATATTAATACCTTCTTATCTTAAATAGGGTGAAAAAAAAGCTACTTGTTTTTCAAGAAATATTTTCCCGTATCTAGCTTGTCATTAAAATCACCAATGGTGTTACTTTCAATCATTTTAATCAAATTCTTTTTTATTTCTTTGAACTCAAAATGTACGGGGCAAGGATTTTTTTCTAAGCAAGCTTTTAATCCCAACACACAATCTGTATAAATACTATCACCATCTATGGCTTTTACAATATCAGCGATAGAACTTTTTAAATCTTGCTTATCCATATAAAAACCACCATTTGGACCTTTAACAGAATGCACCAATTTTCTTCTACTGAGGTCTTGCATAATTTTGGCAATAAAATGTTCTGGGGCATCCGTACCTTTTGCAATCTCCTTAAGCCCCACACGTGTTTCATCAGTTGATTTTTGAGCTACAAAAATCATCGCTTTAATGGCATATTCACACGATTTTGAAAACATAATCCTTAATTGAGACTGCAAAGATAACACGCTATTTTAAAATAAAAAGAGTTTTTTATCTTTTATTATTTTATTTGGATTAAATTAACAGGTTATCAGTGGATTATTTTTTTTCTGATGTGGAAGAAGCACGACCGATTACAAATCGGCGTGGGTGGTGCGTTTTTTTTGTATCGCCGTTCAATAGTCCCGAATAGTTGTCGGGAGGTTTTTATAGTTAGTCACCATTGAGGACAATGGCGACAACGTGGGTATTATTTTTTTAATTTAGCAACTAATATTTACAAATTCTTCCACACTTTTCTTTTCAACTAAATCATAATATTCTCCTTTATACCAATTCACCCCAATGAAATTAAAAGTTTGTCCTAGTAGCAGAAGAGCAGCGATAAGGCGTTGTTTATCTTCTTGTGATCTTGTTTGTCCTGTTATCCAGATATTCTCTAGTAATTGATTTCGCTTTTCACAAAGAATAGCAAACTTATTTGTTCCATATCCCAATGGTGCTCGATCGCCTTCAAGAAGCCCAACGCCTTCCATAATGAATTGATTAATCTTTTCAAATCCGACCGCAATTAGAATGCTTTCTATTTCAGAAACATCAATTAGTTTTTCTATGGTTTTAACTGGTTTTTCGCCAATGCCTGTTATCTCACTATATCCGAATCCATCAGAATGCTCTTCTCCAAAATCATTAATTCGCCTTGTCTCACTTTTCACAAACTCTAGGTTCTCATTTGGCAATAGCTCTAACATCAAATTATCGTCTTCCCACAAATGCAAAATATCTTTATACAAGTATTCACTATTTGTGCTTTTCTTTCTATGAAATCCTAAAAGTTTTAAAATATTCATTTGATTTTTGTTGATTTTTGTATTATGCTTCTAATAGCGTTTAACACACCCCTGCCCTAGGAATTTGTCCTATATACATTTGCATTTGGTAGCAAATACCTGATACTTACTACTTGATACCTTTTCTATTTTTATTCTTTTGTCTCTTCACCCTACTCCCTCACCAACTTCACCGGCACACTCATCCCATTTCCGCTATCAATATACAACAAATATATACCATTACTGAACTTGCTTAAATCAATAGCAGTATTTAAAATTCCATTTGTAGCAGTATGTGTTTCTTGGAGCAATAACCTACCTGTCATATCTGTAACTTTGAGAGATACCTGTGAATTGGTATTTACATTTGCTATTATATTATATATTCCGTCACTGGGGTTGGGCCATACTTGTATCTTTTGACCAAACTCAGCAACCCCATACAAACTTGTATAATAATAAGAACCGAACTTATTTGAAAAGCACCCAGCACTATCTATATACATAACATTATAAACTCCTTTCACCTGGGGTAAAATGTAATTTTCCTTAGTTACTGCAATTGTACTCCCATTGCTTTGCCATGCATACAATGCAGCACCTAGAGGGAATGCAAATAATGTATCATTCTGCTGAACCAAATTGGGAGTTGGTGGACTGCTGAAGGTATATTTATTTGAAACAGATTTAGCTTCACAACCATTAACATCAGTTATCATTACATCCGTAAAAACAGATTGTTTAATTGTGATCGTTCGGGTGGTATCTCCTGTGTTCCATTTATAAGTAGCAGCATAATCAGCAAACAAAGTTATACTATCACCACTACAAAATGTTTTTGGTCCACTAGGTGTAATTTTTGATACAGGCTTAGGAAATATACTTATACTAATTATACTAGAAGTATCAGCTCCGCAATTACTAGAGACTACAGCTCTATAGTTGCTTTTTTTAGTGGGCGATACGTTAATAGTATTACTGTTACCTATACTTGACCATAACGTGTCATTATAATATTGCCAATCAATATATCCAACATTTCCTTTCAAATCAATATTAACACTTTTGCCTGGGCAAATATTTGAATTAGATGCTGAAGCAATTCCTGCAAATGGTTTTGGTTTGAGTATCACAGAAACGATGTTCGTAGTATCATTATCACAATAAGTACCTGTTAAAACTACACGGTAAGAAGTAGAAACTAAGGGAAAAATATATGTATTATTTGTATATGAATTCATATTTCTCCACACATTATTACTATAATATTGCCAAATTTGATTTCCAGTACTTGTTGCTAACATCAAACTTAACGAATCACCCATACAGATAGAATCCGAAGATATACTAAGACTACCTGCTATGGGTTTAGACATAAAATTAATCCTAATTGGGTTAGAGACTACAATTTGATTATATGAATCAATCACCTTTACTGTAATAGTATCTGTTCCACCATAAAAAGAATTATAATATAATGAATCGTATGGATGTCCTTTGCCTGAAGATAACAATGTGCTACCATTCTTATACCAATAGTAATAATAACCTGTATCATAATTTGTAGCAAAGGCTTGCTGTGTTCCAACACAAGTTGTTATCACGGAATCACCTGCAATACATGCTTTTGGAGATCGTGGGATTACTTTAATTTTATAATCTTCGGTTTCCCCGTAAAGTGATGCACCACAAGGCCAAGATACGTTCATATATCTAAAATCAGCATTAACCCTAACCTGATAGGTACCTGGAGATACAGATGTTGGTATTGTAAAGGCACCCGACACATTAGACTTAAGCGAATATTTATTAACCACCACCCATTCTGATGAATCGAACCTTCCATTATCATCAAAGTCTACCCAAATATTAAAATATAAATTATTGTACGATGCATATACATAGTATGTTATATTTTGGCCTATGTAGTTAGTAGTACTCATATTGGAAAAATCTGAATATGATAAAGAATCACAACCCGATTTATTGTTTATTGAAGCGATTCTTACTTGACTTATATAACCATTTTGGCATGGGAAAAGAGAGGGGGACGGTATACAATAGTATATTTTCCTGTGGCCGTATGGGTTAATTGTATCCGGAATATAAGTATCCTGTTCTACCTTTAATGAATCGCAGCCCGCATCCAAATAATTTCCTCGAGCTGCTGCATTGGAAGATATATCATATGAAAGCCAAAAATAATGATCGTCGTTCAGATTTAATTTTTGAGTACCTGTAATAGTAAAATTTGCAGATAGTGATGATACAGTTTGTCCAAATTGAGTAGTTGCAAAAAACATATTACTTCCACCAGTGTACCATACTTTTGCATTTATTACTAACTATTTCTTAACATAGGCGACATATATGAAAACATTTTGTATATTTGTGCATGCAAAAAATACAAGACATCATTTCAAAAAAAATGGA
>JAYVCI010000177.1:0-3005 GCA_043750035.1 Chitinophagaceae bacterium | reverse complement strand
GCTATGATGCAAAAGGAAAACTGCGGTGGGGAAAAAAGATATATGGTGCTGAGCAAGTAATGGTGGTAAAATTAACCTATAAACAAGGAAGGGGCCTGCTGTTTGACATGGCCACGCCCTACCTTTATGTGGATGGCAAAAAGCTTGTAGATAGCAGCAGTGCTGGTTTTTTCCTTAATATTCACGTAAATATGGACACGATGGGCAATACACTAAGCTCAGATTGCTTAAATGAAATACCATTAGGCATTTTTCCCGATTATCGTAAACATAACGGGCTACACTGTGAAGTACCTTTTAGCAATAATGTATATAGCCTTTCATACTTTAACCAACGCATGAAAGTGGGAAACGACAGCTTGATACCAACTAGAGAATATGCTCCGGACAGGAAATACAACTGGCCCGAAATATACCTTGCCCAAAAAACAAATGGGCAGTACACAAAGGCAAAGAGCATAGGACTGTATGGGGGTTTTTATGACCTGTCGCCCACCATAACAGAAATGCAGGCAGATAGTATGGGGAGGGTGTATATACTTGGCCATTTTACCGATTCGCTATATCTTGACAGCATACATTACCTGCCGAAAACAAAACAGGATATCTTCCTTGCATGCTATGACAGTAACTTTAAACTGCTGTGGCTACAGACAGGGCATGGCGATAGCGGCACGATGGCTTACGCATCGGGCATGGCTGTGTATGGCAACAAGGTAACGATTAACGGCTATGTGAACGATACATTTTACTGGCAGGACCAAGCCATGGACCACGAGGACTTTATGCACATGTTCATGTGCAGGTTTGAGGTGTTCGGCACGGGCGTGAAGGTGGTGGATGACCCTAGGAACGCAAGCGGGATAAAGGTATGGCCCAACCCTGCCAATGATGTGATAAACATACAGCACTATGCGAAACAAAAGGAGGAACTTGCTATATATAATATATTGGGAGAAGTAGTATACAAAGACTACTGGTTGATGGGACAGACGCAGAGGAGCTTGGATATAGCTGCATTTGCCAAAGGGATATATATTATAAGGATTGGGGATGTGGCGGAGAAGGTGGTGGTTGAATAAGAACCGAATCCTAAAGTTTGATATGAAAAAGTACTTGTTAATTATACTGCTATATACCACGCAAAGCTATGGACAGTATATAGGTTCGTATAATAGTATTGGAAGCAATTTTCTGGGGTTGAAACCTTATGTCAGATCAATATCCGTTGATAAAACAGGGGATGTTTACTATAGTGATATCTGCAGAGATAATTTTGCAATGGATGGAAAATATTTTACACCAAACCTAGGTGCTCCAGGAATACAGCAAGCAGCATATGGGATTATGCAAGGGGACTACAATATAAACAACCTGGGGCTTTTCCAAACATTTGCATACAACGTGAACAAAAGCGATGTGGGTATGCAGGAAATAATTACTTTGGCTATGCCATCAGGAAAAACAACACTTATCTATAACTTTGATCAAGATATCATAAGCTGGCTTGATACTCTTAAAGCTACAAAAATGGGTAAAGACATAGGAATATCTGTGTTTAATGGCAATATAAGAAAGTGGACTAGGCAGAGCAGCGGTCTTGCAGATGAATATATATTATCAGCCACCTATGACGAACACGAGAATATATACCTGCTAGGTTGGTTTACGCATGACCGTTCCAAACTCTACGACACAGTGCCCGCAAAGTTTGATACACTGAAGTTTTACCCCAAGGATTACGCACAAAACTCCAACATTGATTTTAAAAATTATTTTGTGGTGAGCTATGATGCTAGTGGAAAGCTAAGGTGGGGAAGGGAAATAAGCACGCCTTACTACGCAACGGCTGGCAATATCACCTATAAAAAAGGAAGGGGGCTGTTGTTTGACTTTGCCTCGCTCTATATTTATGTAGAAGGCAAAAAAATGATGGACAGCATTGGTTCTGCGTTTATTTTAAACAGCCAGGTAAGCATGGACACATTGGGCAGTGCGATAAACCTAGATCCTGTTTATGAACTGCCTTTCGGTCTTTTGGGATTAGTTGACATGCATTTTAATAATCTGCACTGTGAAGTTCCTTATAGCACTAACACCTATAGTGTATCGTACTTTAACCAACGCTTTAAACTAGGAAGTGACAGTCTAATACCTTCCCGTGAATCGGACTTTGACAGCACTTACAACTGGCCTGAGATGTACCTTGCCAAAAAAGTGAACGGAAAGTACACCAACGCAAAAAGTATAGGGCTGTCTGCAGGTTTTTACGACAAACAGACGGTGATAACGGAGATACAGGCAGACAGCATGGGTAGGGTTTACCTGCTTGGGCATTTTACGGATACATTATATCTTGACAGCATCCACATAAAACCGAAAACAAAACAGGACATTTTCCTTGCTTGCTACGACAGCAACTTTAAACTACTGTGGTTGCAGACAGGGCACGGTGATAGCGGTACGATGGCTTACGCATCGGGCATGGCTGTGTATGGCAATAAGGTAACTATTAATGGTTATGTGAATGATACATTTTATTGGCAAGACCAAGCAATGGACCACGAAGACTTTATGCATATGTTTATGTGCAGGTTTGAGGTGTTCGGCACAGGGGTGAAGGTGGTGGATGACCCTAGGAACGCAAACGGGATAAAGGTGTGGCCGAACCCTGCGAATGATATGATAAACATACAGCACTATGCGAAACAAAAGGAGGAACTTGCTATATATAATATACTAGGAGAGCTTATATATAAAGATAATTGGTTGGTAGGTCAAACGCAGAAGAGCTTTGATATTTCTGCATTTGCAAAAGGTATATATATTATAAGGATTGGGGATGTGGCGGAGAAGGTGGTGGTTGAATAAGAACCGAACCCTAAAGTTTGATATGAAAAAGTACTTGTTATATTAAACCGAAAAATTAACATTACATAAATCCACAATAAACGTACTCGGTTTTTGGTAGTGGGAGAACATTGTCCAAAAGGCCTTGATCCTGT
>JAYVCI010000176.1:0-7626 GCA_043750035.1 Chitinophagaceae bacterium | reverse complement strand
GGTATATTTCCATCAAATATGGTTTTAGAGGGCCCAATTTTGCCATTGCTTCTGCTTGTGCCACAAGTACCAATGCCATAGCAGACGCCTTTGTATATATACAAGCAAACCATGCAGACATTATAGTAACCGGAGGCAGTGAGGCCTGTATAAACGAGGCTGCTGTAGGCGGCTTTAACGCCATGAAAGCATTGAGCGAACGCAATGATGACCCAACAACAGCATCACGCCCTTACGATTTGGACAGAGATGGTTTTGTGCCCGGCGAAGGTGCAGGATGTTTGGTACTGGAAGAATTGGAACATGCCAAAGCCCGCGGTGCTAATATATATGCCGAAATCGTTGGCTGTGGCTTGAGTGGTGATGCTTATCACATTACAGCACCCCACCCTGAAGGCTTGGGTGCATTGAACGTGATGAGAAACTCCCTTCGTTTTGCGGGCTTAAAACCAGAAGACATAGACTATATAAATACACACGGCACCTCAACCCCATTGGGCGACCCACAAGAAATTAAAGCCATTCAGAATGTATTCGGTGAGCATGCTTACAATCTCAATATCAGCTCCACCAAATCCATGACGGGCCATTTGCTTGGTGGTGCGGGTGCTATTGAAGCAATTGCAGCAATACTGGCTATAAAGAATGATATTGTTCCGCCCACTATTAATCATTTTACCGATGACCCAGCCATAGACCCCAAGCTCAATTTTACTTTCAACAAACCACAAAAACGGCTGGTGAGAGCAGCCTTGAGCAATACTTTTGGATTTGGCGGGCACAATGCTGCAGCCATTTTCAAAAAATACGAAGTGTAACTTCACGCTTCCATTTCTAACCTTTTATTCTCACTATTCATTTCTATAGTTATGGATTTTATCCCTACAGATATTGCCAATTACGCCCTTCGGTTTACACAACCTGAGTCGGATGTATTAAGCGAGCTTAACCGCTACACGCACAGCCACATGGTATTCCCTCGAATGCTATCAGGTCATTTGCAGGGAAGGGTTTTGGCCATGTTCAGCAATATGATTCGTCCAAAGTATATACTGGAGATTGGCACCTTTACGGGTTACTCGGCTATTTGCTTGGCAGAAGGACTGGCCGCAGATGGAAAGCTATATACACTTGAAGCCAATCCCGAGTACCATCATATTGCCAAAGATTTCATTGCCCAAAGCCCTTTTGCAACAAAAATTGAGTTAATATGCGACGATGCTGCAAATACCCTCAAAACCTTGAAACACCCTTGGGATATTGTATTTATAGATGCTGACAAAATCAATTACCTCAACTACTATCAATCTATTATAGAAAGTGTGCGACCTGGAGGTTTTGTGATAGTTGACAATGTATTGTGGAGTGGTAAAGTAATTGATGCAGAAATGCTTCAGAAGGACGCCGAAACAATCGCTATACATAAATTTAATGAGTTTGTATCCAAAGATAATCGTGTATCTGCTGTCCTGTTACCCGTTAGAGATGGGATGATGGTGCTTCAAAAAGTTCTATAATTTCTCATAACCGGGCAACGAGCTGATGTCCCAAATTGCTTGGTTTATTAAGATATTATAATGTTTCAAAAATAGGGCTTGCTTTCTAACTATATTCAATGTTAATTTGTAGTTAATTAAAAAAGCATTCACATGAAAAAGCAAATCTTGCCTTTTGGCCTGTTTTTATCGCTCACTTTGCTGTTTGCTTGCCAATTCGATGAAAAAGCCAATCCCGGACTTTCGAGCAGTTTTAAAGCAAAATATGTTGTAATTGTATCGGTTGATGGCCCTAGGTGGAAGGAGACTTGGGGAGACGATAGGCACACCTATATCCCTTATCGTGCAAAATTAGCCAAACAGGGAATCCTTTTTACCAGCTTCAAAAATGCTGGGTTTACGGCAACCAATCCCGGTCATTGTGCCATTACAACCGGCAACCACGAAAATATTGACAATACAGGCCAACAACTTCCCAACTACCCTTCTATTTTCCAACTATATCTCGAAGCTAGCGGCTATAGTTATTCTGCTTGCCAAATAATTGCCAGCAAAGATAAATTGAATGTATTGGCTAATTGCAGATTGGGTTCCTACACAAATAAATACAATGCAGAAGTTGACATTGGGGTAAATGGACAATACTATGGATATCGTGAAGACAGTATAACTTTTAAAAATTCACTCAATATATTCAGCAGCAAACACCCCCGCATTACACTAATCCATTTCAAAGGGCCTGACATAATGGGTCATCAGAACAATTGGAGCGGTTACCTTGATGCAATAAAAGAGACCGATAAATACCTGTATGATTTATGGAGCTATTTGCAAGCTGACCCTGTCTATAAAGGCCGCACTGCATTCTTTGTAACAAACGACCATGGAAGACACGACAATGACCACAACGATGGATTTGTGAGTCATGGAGATGGCTGCTCAGGTTGTCGCCATATAGAATTTTTAGCCCTGGGTCCCGATTTTGCCAAAAGCCAAATTACTGATAGACCATACGACCAGAGGGACATATCAAAAACCATTGCCAAATTACTGGGTTTCAAAATGCCTTATTCCCAGGGCAAAGAAATTTATGAATTGGTGGGAAATTAATCTATTATTTCTTTTTCTTTTCTACTTCTACTTTTCCTTTTTTCTCGGCAGCCCACATATCTAAAGTATTTATATAAAAACCACCTGACATGCTGGGCGAATGTCCGATATTTACAAATGTGGTTTCGCCAGTTGGCCAATACAGCATCGGGTTGGGATAATTGTCTGGATCACCCAAACTGCCTTTGCTCGATTTAACGACACCATCCGCACCTATAATATAAAACCGGGCATCTGTTCCCACGCCTGTCATTAAGTATAGGCTTTGAATAAATTTGCCGCTGTGCATGGTAGTTGCTGCATAAGCTTTTTGCCACTCCATTTTTCCTTCAGCATCAAATCGGCTCACCATCACATTTCTCATATAGGTTTCATAAGAGAGTTTGTATTCAAATTTCTTGCTAAGGCTATTGTATTTTAGTGCATCGGACGGGTCTTTATATTGATAACTCACCAAATAATAACCTCCAGTATTGTCGAAAAACACCCTGCTTGTAGCAAAAGTATGCACCGTTTTATCCTTAGGGTCTTTTGGGTTGCCTTTTACCACAGGCAATACTTCATTAACCAAATCAAAAACTTCAGCAGTAGTGAATTCACTTTTTGCCGGATCAAAGAAATAACTGAACACTCCATCAACCACGTCCAAGTTGGGTTTGCTAGAGTAATAACCAGTTACCAATACAAAATTATTGGGCATTACCTGGGCATTAAAGTGCGATATGGTTTTCATACTGTTCAATTGCATATCGGCAGATTGAGTTTGGTCTGAATTGTCTTTAGAGAACATTTTGAAAGACTGTTGTACTTTCTTTTGAGCACTGAGGCTGCCAAAACAAGCTAAAACAAATATGCTCCCATCATTGCCTACCGTGGGAGACAAACGTAAGTTGTTGTTTTTGGGAACAGGTATTTCCAAAATGCGGGGCTGATCAGTGGTGTTTGCCAATGCATCGAGCACGCATACATGTACATCCATCTTCTCTTCTTTGCCTTGCAAATATAAACGGTACATAAAAAAAGCAACTTTGGTACTGTCAGGCGAATAGGTATGAACAACCCCAACAAACTCCTCTGGTTTTTTGGTTTCAAAACCCACCAACTCACGCCCCATGCCTCCATCAGGCTCGCCATCTTCTACACTTAGATAGCCTCCATAAATAGCCAATTTCTTATCTGTCTTATCATAATAACTGTTTATCATAAACAGTTTATCTTGCGACTTAACCACCTTGTGAAGTGTGTGTGGCTTGTTAGATTCATTGAGCAGCTTTACTTTCTTGCTACTTATTTTGGTTGCCTTATGATCATATTCATCTATATAACTTTCGGTACTCCCGTTTTCATTTGTGTTTTTGGCAGGGCAAATAATCATATAGGTTTTGCCCTTTGAGTACACGCAAAATGGTGATACCATGCCATGTTCCATGGTAATTTTGTTGCCAAAGCCAAATGCTTTTTGAGCGTGAACGAATGTTGTGCTCACGATAATGGTGAGCGTGAAAGCAAATAGTTTTCTCATCTTACTTTTGTAATGTTTGGTAGCAAAAGTAATATGAAAATGAAAGTAATTTGTCAATTACAAATATTAAAGCCTTTGTTCGAAGCCTAAAGTTATGCCACAGGTGTATGGTAATTGCTTCGCATAAGTATATTTAATAAGCGGGGTGATTGCCCTAGATGCATAAAATCCGGCATTTATGGAGAAAGATTTGGTAAGATTAATACCTCCTCCTACACGGATAGAGGCATTGAAAATATGTGATACCCCTTCGTATCCATCTATTTGGTTTACCGTGGTAAAACCAACATGGTCCAAATCGAGCAAACTTGCTTTTACGTAACTAATACGGCAATAGCTAATAGCGGGCTCACCATAGAAATTATATTTTTTGCCATAGTGATAATACCCAAAAGTAAGCGGCACCTCTTTGAAATGATAACGATTGGTTCCGCCATAATAATTCTGACCTGCGTAGATCGAGTCCGTTTGTTTAGTAAACATATAAGGGTATTTTTTCTTCACCTTTTCATCAATTCCTATTGGAGGTGCTTCAAATGAAACATTTACTTCCCGCTTGTTATAAATCAAATCTTCTTTATAGATTGTCATTCTTATTCCTGTGCCTACCATAAAGTTTTTACTAATACAATATTTTACTGCTATTCCTCCAGAAAAACCAACCTTGCCATATTCAATATTGTTCCTTAGCTTTACATAATCTTCCTGCTCTGCACTGGCGTTACTTGTAGCCTTCAAAGTCCTTCCAGAATAATAAAAATTGTTTACTGATTCAAAAACAAAACGACAGGGTTTGTCAGCCCTGTTTTTATTGCCTTTAGGGTTGTTTTCTCCTCCTGGTATTCTAGGTATGGGTGCTTGATAAGGTTTTACCCGCAAATAAATGGGTAATTCGTTCTTAAGTATTAAGGCAGAAAGATTTAAACTTTTAATGTAATTTAGATTTGCCAAGTCATTATAATAATGGTCAACATCTGTATTGGTAAAATCAGGTTGTGTAAACGTACTGGGTCTCTCACTTACAAACACGCTACCTAGTTGGCCGCTATTTACTATTGGATTCTGATTGGCTACAGGCTCATTTGAATTGTTTGAATTTGGAGGAACAATACCGTTATCTAATTTGATTCCATTATTTGCTACGGGAGGCTCAATCGCATTTTGGGTAAGCTGTGTTTGTTTATCGTTGGTATTAATATAATACATTGCTACGCCTCCCATTAAACACAGCGGTAGCAGCCACATCATCCAAACAAGGCCTCTCCTTTTATTTTCTTTGGGCAATTGTGCCTCTACTCTACTCCACATATCCTTAGGTGGTGTAAGCTCGGCATCATCTAGTTTGTGCCTAATATTTATTTCAAAATTATCCATTGCTTTGTTTTTGTTCTATCATTCTTTGTTTTGGCTCTATCATTTCTTGCAAACTTTTTTTAGCCCTTGCGTATTGGCTTTTAGAAGTTCCCTCATTAATGCCCAGCATTTCAGCTATCTCGTAGTGCTTATAACCTTCTACAGCATACAAATTAAAAATTTGGCGATATCCATCGGGCAGTTTTTTAACCATGTCCATCACCTCAGTTACTGACATGCTGCTTATAATACCAGGGTCGGATGCACTGTTGTCGGGTAAAAATTCCACGCTGTCAATAATGCTACGCTTGTTGCGGCGATAGTGCTGGATAGCGGTATTGATCATGATTGTTTTTACCCATGCCCCAAAAGGACCAATGGGCAAGTATTTACCTACGCCGTTAAATACCTTTACAAATCCTTCTTGAAGTACATCCTCGGCATCCATCCTGTCCGAAGCATAACGGAAACAAACAGCAAACATCTTGGCAGCATACAACTTATAAAGTTTATGTTGTGCGGCCCTGTCGCCCCTTTTGCACCCTTCTATCATTTCAGCTTCGTCCATGGCAAAATAGTATTATAATCACCTCTCAAAAAATGTTAACGATAACAAAGATAAAACAGTTGCATCAAAAAAATATTTTTAATTTTGCTGTAACCAAGCTTTTAGTGCGGGCGTTACAATATTGAATTTCCCTGAAATATGGGTTAGTGGTTTTGCCCCGCCAATGCTGTTCCCCCTGCATCTGACGGGGTTTTGTTTTTGTAGTAATTAATAAGGGGTAAGGAGCTGACGCAGGTTTTACTCCCTGTTCTCTTCAAAATATCGGTCAGTTTGTAGATTGGGACCTTGCGAGGCCGCCACTGCTAACTGGTCACACCTTTCATTCATTGCATGGCCTGTATGGCCTTTTATCCATTGCATTTTTACTTTGTGCGAAGAATACAAACTATAAAACTGTGCCCACAAGTCTGGGTTCTTTTTCCCTTTGAATTTTTTGTTTATCCAATCCAATAACCAGCCTTTGTTAATGGCATCGCACACATATTTACTATCTGACCAAATAGTGACTTCCGTTCCTTCGTTTTTTAATTGTTCCAATGCCACAATACAGGCAAGTAGTTCCATTCGGTTGTTGGTGGTAAGTTTAAATCCGCCACTCAGTTCTTTTCTTTTTTCTTTGTAAGTAAGGATAGCACCATATCCGCCCGGACCAGGATTCCCGCTGCAAGCCCCATCTGTATATATATTTACCATCAGTTTGCAAAAATACTTAAATATGTATGCACCAAACCGAATTTTATTTTTTACATTTGTTGCGTCTTTGGCATCACTATTGAATTAAAGACAAAAAACAAGACCATGAAAAGAATAATTTTACTCAGCCTAATGGCCACCAGTGCTTTTGCACTTCAAAGTTTTAAGCAAACCAAAAGGTTGCCCGATGTAAAGCTAAAAGATATTAATGGTATAGAAAAAAATGTAGCCGACTACGGAAAAACGGGTCGTATCACCATTATATCACTTTGGGCTACATGGTGCAAACCTTGTATCCAAGAAATAAATGCCATCAACGATTTGATGGATACCTGGAAAACAAAATACAATGTAGACTTGGTAGCAGTATCCATTGACAATGCCCGTACCTCAGCAAAAGTAAAGCCTTTCGTAGCTTCTCAAGGTTGGGATTTCGATGTATTGCTTGATGCCAGCGAAGAGCTTAAACAAAAGTTGAGTGCCCCATCGGTACCTTATATGGTATTGGTTGATAAAAATGGAAATATCGTAGATGAGCACAATGGCTACCTAACGGGCGATGAATTCCAATTGGAGGAAAAATTGAAAAAATTAACTGCACAATAAGAGAATTAATTATAACATTTTACAAAGCCACTCCGCAATGGGTGGCTTTTTTATTGAACTTATTTCAGAATATGGGCAATATAATACCATTACTTAGGGATTGTTAAATAATAAGTAGTGCGTTTTAATAATTAATTCATATCTTTGTGAAAAATTATTTCACATGTCAAACGATGTATTATTATATTAAACCGAAAAATTAACATTACATAAATCCACAATAAACGTACTCGGTTTTTGGTAGTGGGAGAACATTGTCCAAAAGGCCTTGATCCTGT
>JAYVCI010000175.1:0-13798 GCA_043750035.1 Chitinophagaceae bacterium | reverse complement strand
ACAGGATCAAGGCCTTTTGGACAATGTTCTCCCACTACCAAAAACCGAGTACGTTTATTGTGGATTTATGTAATGTTAATTTTTCGGTTTAATATAATTCCGTAAATCAAACAATTTATAAATAGTCCCAGAATAAAATAGGAACCATGCATATATTGGAAAAAGAAAGTATGTGTTGGGAATCGGAAAATATAATATAGTTTGGATAAGAACAGTATAATAAAATTTGAAGCTGTTCCTTCTTCAATACCGAAAAAGCAAGCAAATGTTATAAAAGTATAAAGAATACAAATGAATGTAGCATCAATGAAGATTATTATATTGAACTTTTTAATTTTCAAAGTGGGATTTTAATATATAGATACTGGGTTCCGTCGGCTGAAGCCAGACGGCAATAGATGTCTTCTAATATATACTATTTTTACCAACTACCACCAGAACCACCTCCTCCAAAACTACCACCGCCAAATCCACCGAATCCGCCACCACTGCTTCCTCCTCCTCCCCATCCACCACCGCCACCTCTACTTGAAAACAATGACCCTAATAAAAATCCTGTTCCCATACTCATACCTCCTCCTCCGCCTCTTTTTTTGCTTCCAGCAACGATAAGGATAATTATAATAAAGGCAAATAGGAATAGTAGTTTGAATTCATTCTTCCCTCCTTTATTTCTTTTTTCATAGTCAGCCGAATTATATTCTCCTTTTGCCAAGGCCATTAACACATCTGTTCCTTTGTCCAAACCAGTGTAGCCTTGGCCAGCTTTAAAATAGGGATTCATTTCTTTTTCCCTAATCATCTTTGTGGTTATATCAGGTATCGCACCTTCTAATCCCTGCCCTACTGCAATTTCTAAATACCTTTGCCCTTTTCCACCGGTTGGTTTTACAAGAATTACAATACCATTATTTTCTTTTTTTTGCCCTATGCCCCATTTTCTACCAAGCTCAGTCGCATATTCCCAAGGTTCTAATTCCCCGATATCGTCTATTATAACAATGACAATTTGGTTTGAAGTTAAATTTGCAAAAGTTTGAAGTTTTTGTTCTAAAAGAGATTGCTCCTCGTTTGAAATAAAATTAGACGAAGAAAAATTATTAACAAGTTTTGGTGGACTAGGTCGCTCTGGAATAGAATTACTTTGGGCAAAAATCGATGCCGAAATTAGCATGAATATTAATGGAATATATTTTTTCAGCATTTACTAATCGTTTAATTATTCACCAAAACTTACCTCATTGTCTAGTTCATTACTATCGTTTACTTCTAATGGGAAATAGGCTTTTAATTTTTGACCAGCCATTCCAATTCCTATTACCATCCCTTCTGTGAATTTATTTAGTTTAAAGTTTTCTAACATAATATCTTTAATGTTGTCCCAAAAATCAGCAGGAACTTTTTCATTTATTCCCTTATCACCAAGAATCGCAAATTTTTGATCAGAAACTGCAAGATAAAATAAAATACCATTCCTCAATTCTGTTTTATCCATTTTCAATTTAGAAAACATGTATGCCGCTTGCTCTAATACATCTCCCGGGCATTTGCTATCAACATGAACCCGAATTTCACCAGATGTATCTAATTCAGCAAGAGAAATCGCATTTATGATAGACTCCTGCTGTTCTTCAGTGAAAAATTTTTTCGGACTCATTTCAATACAATTTTTAAAATATGGATCATGCATTTTAGAGAAAATCCATGATTATCATAAATCATGGATTTTCAAAAAGAGAAGTATTAGTGCTTTTCTTTGAAATCTACCTCAGGGGCTTTTTCTGAACCTGGAGATTCTTTAAAGACGTCTTTCTTAGCAAAAGTTTCACTATTTAAAAACATACTATTAAAGAATCCACGAATGTGAGAATTATACTCTTTTACCGCTCCATTATAATCTTTTCGAGCAATTGCGATTCTATTTTCAGTTCCTTCCAACTGGGCTTGTAGGTTTTGGAAATTTTCAGTAGAACGGATTTGCGGATAAGCCTCAAAAGCTAAGTTTATAGCAGTATTTATTTTTTTACCTGCCATATCCATTTCTTCTGGAGTTTTAGCTTTTACAATTCCAGCACGAGCTTCGGTTACTTGTGTTAAAATACCTCTTTCATTTGCTGCGGCACCTTTAACTGTTGCCACCAATTGAGGTATCAAGTCAGCTCTACGTTGATATGTAGCACCTACGTCTCCCCATTTTTGATCAACTGTTTCTTGTAGTTTGATGGCGGTATTATAAGTACTTCTGTACATCATAAAGATGATAAAAACTAAGAGGAGCAAACCTCCGACGATTAATAAGACTTTTTTCATTTGTTTGTTGATTATGTAATTTATAATTGTTTTTTTGAAAACGTCTGCAAATTAATATCCTTAATCCATAATAGGAAATAATGGCAGATTATTATTTTGCAACAAGATATTCGCAAATCTCAATATTTATTAATAAGGTACTCTTCTTTGGCAGTTTGGTTATAGCTTTTGTTGCAAAAAATATTCAAAGATTATTATTTTTTCACAAAGTTGCACAGCAACGCCAAATGATGTAGGTTTGAAACTTTAAAAACAAATAGCTATGCTCGAAAATTTGGATCTTGGAAATGTGATGGCACTCGATATTGAAACAGTGCCTCAGTACCGCAACTACCAAGAGTTGCCCGAACACTGGAAAAAACTGTGGGACAAAAAATCGGCACTGAAATACCCCACGAAACTGCCACACGAAAGCTATAACAGTGCGGGAATTTATGCCGAATTTGGTAAAGTAATATGTGTTTCGTTGGGATTGTTCAGTAGGTGGGGCAAGTCGTACCAGCTTAAAATAAAATCTTATTTTGGTGAGGATGAGAAAAAACTTTTGAATGCTGTGTCGGATGCACTGGACAAATTTGTGAAATCGCCTATACAATTGTTATTGGCACACAATGGGAAAGAATTTGATTTCCCTTATTTGTCTCGTCGCATGGTAATTAATCAGGTAAAATTGCCCATCGTATTGGACACCGCTGGCAAAAAACCCTGGGAGCTGAACCATCTGGACACGATGGAGTTATGGAAGTTTGGCGACTTCAAAGCCTACACATCTTTAGAGCTGTTAGCTGCTACGTTTGATATACCCACCCCAAAGGATGATATAGATGGCAGCATGGTTTGCGATATATATTATAATGATGGCGATTTACAACGCATCAAAACTTATTGCGAGAAGGATGTGGCAACATTGGCACGGTTGATGGTGAAATTTAAAGGCGAAGGCGACATCCCTGAAAGCGTAATATCAATAGTATAAATATGCAAGAAAGTATTATAGAAACTCAAGAAGTAAGCAAACAATATGCTGCCCATTTGGCATTGGATAAGGTAAGCTTGAAAATGCCCAAAGGACAAATAACAGGCTTGCTGGGGCCTAACGGAGCGGGCAAAACTTCGCTCATACGCATCATTACCCAAATAACCCGGGCAGATAGTGGAATCGTACTATTTGAAGGGCAGCCCCTCAGACCCAAACATATAGAAGGCATCGGATATTTACCCGAAGAACGGGGGCTGTATAAAAAAATGGAGGTGGGCGAACAGTTATTATACCTGGCACAACTAAAAGGATTGTCGCGGGCAGATGCTATTACACGTTGTAAGACATGGGTTGACAAATTTGATATAGGGGGTTGGTGGAAGAAAAAGGTAGAAGAACTTTCAAAGGGAATGCAACAAAAAGTACAGTTTATTAGCACCGTAATTCATGAGCCTACCTTAATTATATTGGACGAGCCTTTCACCGGTTTCGACCCCAATAATGCCAAATTAATTAAGGACGAAATACTTGCCCTTAAAGCCAAAGGAGCTTCTATTATTTTCTCTACGCACCGCATGGAATCAGTAGAAGAGATGTGCGACTATATTATATTTATCAATAAGTCGAGGAAGATATTGGAGGCAGAATTGCAGGAAGTAAAAAACCAATTTCGTACCAACACTTATGAATTGGTGTACCACGGAGATAATTTACAAACGCCACACAATACAGAAATAGTGGAAGACCGTATAGAAAATGGCACCCATATATGTACCCTTAGGCACCCAAGCCCGATGGGGAGAAATGAACTATTGAAACAAGTGATGCAAGAGGTGGAGGTTGTTTCATTCAGCGAAAAAATGCCTGCCATGAGCGATATTTTTATCAAACTAACTTCAGAAAATTAATGCTTGCTAATAAAATATTTTGTCACTTGCAAACCCAGATGTAATAAAATGCGTTTATTTACGTTATATATACAAGTAAAGTAAAACAAATTTGCAATATGAAACCCCAGCCAAACAAAGGAGTCCTTTTATTGAGCGAACCGTTCATGATGGACATTAATTTTATCCGCAGTGTAATACTGTTGGTAGAGCATAACGAACGTGGAACCATTGGGTTTGTATTGAACCAGCCCATTAACCTGAGCATGCGTGATGCGATGGAGGATTTCCCCACTTGCAATCCCGGATTGTTCAAGGGCGGTCCGTGCGAAACCAATACACTACATTATATACATACGGTAGGTCACTTAATTGAAGGGAGTACCGAGATTATGCAAGGCATATTTTGGGGTGGCAACCACGACCAAATGTTGGAATTGTTTCGCGAAGGTAAAGTTACTGAAAAAGATTTCCGTTTCTTCATTGGCTATTCAGGCTGGACACCAGGCCAATTAGATAAGGAGGCCAAAAGCAAAACATGGATAACAGCCCCGGCCAATTTTCAATATTTGTTTAATACCCCAGCAGATGCTTTGTGGCGTACTGTGCTAAAAAATATGGGCGATAAATATTCTATCATAGCTGATGCACCGCTTGATCCGGGATGGAATTAATTAAAACTGATTTATCATAATAAGTTTTAAACCCACAGTAACTCTTCCACAATATATAATACCTGTTAACTTCTTGAATAATCTGAAATATCACACCAACACTTTCAGTGCTTGTTGTATAATACCATATTTTATTTCATTGCCCGTGTGCAAACTCTCGCCATCATAGTGAATCACCCCTGGATTTTTGCGTAAGATGGTAATTTCTTTTGCTTTGAAAGTTTCTACTTTGGCACTACTATATATAGATTTACTGAATAATCTCATTGCCAGCAAGGGCGTTTCGTATAACTTAAATGGTTGTAGAATAGTAACATCGAGTATACCATCTTGCATATCGGCCGATGGAGCTATATAGGCATTATTGCCATACTGCGATGCATTGGCTATAGCAATAAGGAAGGCAGTACGGTTATATAATTTGCCATCAATGTATATATCATAAGCTAGGGGGATATTGGTAAAAAATTCTTGCATACTTAACCAAAGGTAGCTGCCAAATCCCCTGCGTTTTGATTTGGCAAACAATTTACTAATGTGTGCATCGAAACCTACGCCTGTGGCACAAAAAAAATATTTGTTGTTTACAGTGCCCACATCAATAAATTTAAACTGGGGATGGTCTATTTTATATAATGCTTTATCAATATTCAAAGGTATTTTTAAATCGCGGGCCAGTCCGTTTCCTGAGCCAATGGGCACAATTCCTACTGCAATTTCTGAGTTTACCAATTGGCTGGCTATAGCGTTTACAGTGCCGTCTCCACCTACTGCTATAATGGCGTTTGGTTTTTCATCTTTGGCAATTTGTATTACACTGTGAAACTCTTCTACACTATCGGTAAGAAAAGATTCCACCTCACTATTTTCGAATATATAATTATTTACTTTATCAGACACTACTTGTCCTTTGCCGCGGCGAGACATTGGATTTATGATAAATATAATCTTATTTTTGGACATCTTGTTTTTTACCCCAGCGATAACGGTGGGTCCAGTAAACTATTTTAGTTGAGAATATTCCAATACCTGCACCAGCCATCACATCACTTATATAATGTCTGTTATTGAGTATGCGTAAAATGCCCACTGATGTGGCTATAGCATAACTGGCAAAGGGTACCCATTTATATTTTTTGCCAAACTCTACACTTAAAACGGTTGCCATAGAAAATGCCTGTATAGTATGTCCCGAAGGAAAGGAATTATACGTGCTTTCGTCGGGTCTTAAATTTTTGGTGGTGTACTTTAATATATTAGAAACACTATTGGAAATGATTTGGCTTTTGGCAATAATTAGGGAGCGTTGTAATATATCGTGTCGGGGTTTCATGCCACAAAATTCTAGGCCATAACTTAAAACAAGTGGGGTAAATTCTAAATAATTATCTATTTTGGTTTTAAAGTTTGGATAGTGGGCATTCCGATAATCTTTCACTTTGTTTTTAAATGAATTTGGATGCGAAGAAGTGAGCAGACTTCCTGCAATCAGTAAACTGCCTGGGAGAATAGTTTGCTGTATAGTGAATTTTAACCGATAGCCATCGGCAGCTATCGGCAGGGATTTAGGATTATATATTGAATCCTTTTGTGCAAAAACAAAAAAAGGCAAAAATATATATAATACCAATAGAATTTTTTTCACCTTTTGGTTGCAATTAGTTTATAATCCTGTTCCGCTGCCTGGGAACGGGACAAACCTTAATTATGCGGAGAGAGAGGGATTCGAACCCTCGATACCTTGCGGTATACACGCTTTCCAAGCGTGCTCGATCGGCCACTCTGACATCTCTCCGAGCTATTTTTTATTTTTCAGTTATGTGGTTGGTGTCCCCACCAACCACATAATAGTAGCCATAAAAATGGACTGCAAATATAGGCACGATGATTAAAATACCCCAACTGGGTGTAACTTTGCAAAGTAAATTACCAATTATTAAATCAATATTATTTCTATGCCAGCACAAGTAGCTATTATTATGGGGTCTGATAGCGACCTGCCAGTTATGCAGGAAGCCGCTAAGATTTTGGAAGCTTTTGATATACCATTCAAGCTTACCATTGTGTCAGCACACCGCACACCACGCCGCATGTTCGACTTTGCCGAAAAAGCTGCCGAGGCTGGTTTTAAAGTAATTATAGCTGGTGCTGGTGGGGCAGCACATTTGCCAGGCATGGTGGCTTCGCTTACCACACTGCCCGTAATTGGTGTACCTATACAAACCAAGTCGCTGCAAGGTGAGGATTCGCTGTTGAGCATTGTACAAATGCCCCCGGGTGTGCCTGTGGCTAGTATGGCCATTAATGGCTCGAAGAATGCTGGGATTATGGCAGCACAAATTTTGGCACTATATAAGCCTGAACTTGCACTGAAAATTTCTGAATACAAAAACCAAATGAAAAATGAGGTGGAACTTAAAGCAAAAAGAATGGAACTTGTAGGTTGGGAAAAATATTTAGAAGATTAGATAATGGTTAATTATAAATGGTTAATGGTTAATGAGCTTCGCTCTAAATGGTTAACTATAAATGGTTAATGAAGTTTTGAAATAATGGTTAATTGTAAATGGTTAATGAAGTTTTGAATCAATATTTTTCCAACAACCATTATATTTGCAAGCCATCTATTAAACATAAAGCATTAATATTTGCAAATCATACATTAATAATTTACAATTAATAATTAACCATTATTAAAGGTTTGAATAAAATAAAATCATATATATATAGCCCTGCTTACCACAAGCAGATTAAATGGTTTTGGCTTGGATTTCTTATTTCCGTTATATTGTTATCCCTGCTCATTTTATTTGTGGCAATGGGTTGGGCGGGTAATTTGCCCAAAGTAGAAGAACTGGAAAACCCCAAAACAAATTTGGCCACGGAAGTAATTAGCGAAGATGGGGTAGTACTGGGAAAGTATTATATAGAAAACAGGTCGAATGAAACTTATAAAACTATTGGGTCCAATTTAATTAATGCTTTAATAGCTACCGAAGATATTCGTTTTAACAAGCATTCAGGTATTGATTTTCAGGGATTGGGCACAGGCTTAGTAGCCAATATGATTGGCAAAAAACGTGGAGCATCCACCATCACCCAACAGCTTGCCAAAAACCTTTTTAAGCGTGACGATTTTAGCAATGTGTTCAAGAAAACGATAACCAAATTGAAAGAATGGGTATTGGCTATTCAATTAGAAAAAAGATATACCAAAGAAGAAATTATCACTATGTATTTGAATACGGTGCAATTTTCTGGAAATGCTTATGGAATTAGATCGGCTTCCAAAATTTTCTTCAATAAAAAACCAAGTGAGTTGCAAGTACAAGAAGCAGCAACACTCGTAGGTATTCTGAAAGCTATCGGCAGATTTAACCCCGTAAAAAATCCAGAGACTTCATTAAACCGTCGCAACACTGTGCTGGGGCAGATGGAAAAGTATGATTATATAAAGAAGGAAGAATTTGAAAAACTAAGGTTGTTGCCCTTAGGTGTTGAGTTTTCGCAAGACGATCATACCGATGGACTGGCAACACATTTTCGTGAATATTTAAGAGGCGAAATAAATGAATGGGCCAAGGACAATGAGTTGGATATATATAAAGACGGGCTTAAGATATATACAACCATCAATAGCAAAATGCAGCAATATGCAGAGGAAGCTATGATACAGCATTTGAAAGAAATACAGAAAGTATTTTACCGAGAATGGCGTGGCCGCCGCCCGCCTGATCTGGATAAACTCTGTAAAGAGAATATGGTGCGTACCGATCGCTATAGAAGATTGAAGCATTCAAATGCCAGTGATAAAGACATTAGCCGAGAATTTGAAACCAAAGTAAAAACGAAATTATGGACTTATAATGGTATGCGTGATACCATGATTTCTCCACTGGATTCGATAGGTCATTATAAGATGATGCTGCAAAGTGGTTTTATGGCTATGGATCCCCATAACGGACAAATAAAAGCATGGGTAGGCGGACAAAATTATAACTATTTTAAATATGATCATGTCAATATCAAATCTACTCGACAAGTAGGTTCTACCTTCAAACCATTTGTATATTCTTTGGCGGTAGATAATAATTTTTCTCCCTGTACCAAAATCCCAAACCAGCCAGTGGTGTTTGAAGAATTTGATAATTGGTCTCCAAAAAATAGTGATGGCACCACTAGTGGTAGAGACCTTACCATGTATCAGGGACTGTCAGGCTCGGTAAATAATATAGTAGCCTATTTATTAAAACAATTAGGACCCAATGGCCCACAAGCGGTTATTGATTTGGCCCGCAAAATGGGTATTAAAGGTAAGCTGGAACCCTATCCTTCTATATGTTTGGGTGTGTTCGATCTGAGTGTATATGAAATGGTTGGGGCATTTAGCACCTTTGCCAATAAAGGCTTGTGGGTAAAACCACAATATATAAGTAAAATAACCGACAAAGCAGGCAATGTATTATATACACCTCAAACTGAAACCCAAGAAGCCATGAGCGAACAGACAGCCTATATTATGTGCAGAATATTGGAAGGTGTTACTTCGCATGGAACAGGTTGGGAAGTAAAAAATAAATATAAAATAAAAGGAGCAACAGGTGGCAAAACCGGAACCACACAAAAAAATACCGATGGTTGGTTTATGGGCATCACACCCAATTTAACTGCCGGTTGCTGGACGGGTTGCGAAGACCAGGCTATACATTTTCAAAGCACAGCTTATGGAAGCGGTGCAACAATGGCACTCCCAATATGGGCACTGTTTTTCCAAAAAGTACAAGCCGATCCAACTCTAAAAATTGAATTCCCTGATATTTTTGAGCCACCCAAAAAGAAACTCAGCATTGAAATTGATTGTGCGAAATATACTGAAGAAGATGGCGGCCCAGGACCAGACTTTAATGATGGTGGGAATGATTAGGTAGCTGGCTTCGGCTACGCTCAGCAGGCATGTGGGTGTCAACTGCCTATGGTTGGTTCGCCGCGGCGAATCGCCAACCATAAGGACGACCTATACTCACTATATATGATCCATATAATGCGTTAAAAAATTCCAACGTTTTTCATCGTTAAACTTATAATACTTAGCCGAAGAAAACTCATAATCTTCTGCATGTTTGCATAAACCTGCTTTTACAGGATTCTGATGTATATACTCCAATTTCTGTTCAGCTACAACTCGGTTATACATGGTTGCTTTATAAGGTCTTCGTTCCCAAAACTGATATTCCCGGTCTGCTTGCGTGCTATTATAATTGCTAAGTTGTGATGAATTCGCATCCATCAACTTAAACTTGAGTTGTTGTGCAGTATATGTCATGAACCTTCGTTGAACATTCTTCTCAATATATGCTTCCTGTTTGCTCCATAACAAATGTATATGATTGGGCATAATCACAAAACCATATAGCCAAATTCTATTATCTTCGACTAAAAACTTGAGGCTTTCCATTATAATATTTTTGGAAGCATCATCATCTAAGAGTGGTTGCCAGTTGAGACATGTTGCTGTATAGAATTCCATGCAACAAATATAGATTGGGAGATGATATAATCAAAAGCATCGTGTTCCGCGTGGTTGGCGATCTCGTTAAAAACGAGACCAACCACAGGCAGAAGATAGATTATAGTGTTTCTAAAATAGCAAAATAACTCTTAAGCCCATAACTATATTTGCTAGTGGATGAACCTAAAGTTTTAAATTCTTTCTTAATAAGTTCTATCAAGTCAGGCTTTAATTCTCTGTTCTCAATTTTGGCACAATTTGTTTTAACCCAATATAACTTTGATGAATTGGGGAAATCTGCCAATGCTTCTTTTAGTTCAGGATCATCATACCTGTTTTTATCAGCTTTGCCAATAAAATAGCTGATTGCAAATTTCTCATCTTTAAATTCTTTCCAACCTAATTTGTCAATTTTAGGGTTAACTTTGTTCTCAAGAATTGTTTGCAAATAAGCATAAATGTTTAAAATATCTTTATCTTTTTTGAGCGTTGCTAGCTCTAACAATTCTAAACCTCTTTTTGAATAAAAATCAGTTTCAAATAATATATATTTTGAAAAACAAATTCTTATAAGATCTGAAGTAATAGCACCAAAAGCTGGAAGAGAATAATTATCAATAATTAATTTGTTTTCGTCCAGTATTTTTTTGATAGAGTCAGTTTTTCCGTACTCTTTATCAAGTTTTTTTATCTTTACATAAGTTTGGAATATTATGTAATCACTGTTTGTCTCACCTAATTTCTTTTTTGCTAATTCCAAATCCTTAGTTAAAAATATATCTTGTGAGTTTGCATTCCACCAATCTGTTTCCCAGTTTTGATCTAAAAGAATTAGGGGGTAAAATTTTGAATAATCTCCTTTTTCAATAGCCATTTTGTAATCACTTCTTTTTCTCATTTGAGTTGTATTGCCATATATTGTATAAATAGCAAAGTCTATTGAAGTATGGTTTTTAGCATGATTGGATTTATTCCAATTCTCAATCGATTTTTTAATATCTCCAAGATTTATATAACAATCAGCTAGCCAAACAAAAATTCTAAAATCAGTTGGATTTTTAATTGAGTAGAGTTCATATAGATTTGAGGCTTCTTTGAATTGCCCTGCCCTGTGAAGTTCAATTGCATATTCAATAATGAAATTTTGTTCTTGTTTATTTGTTAGGTAAGCTTCTTCGTGAAGTCTAAATGAGGTTTTAGGGTCGATGTCAAATAAGGCTCCACCAATTAAGTATTTCTTATATTCGTTATCTGTATTTTTAACAAGATTTCTTATACAGGTATCCACATTCATATTTACCAATGATACACTGAAATTTGCCAATTCGCTTTCTAAGTCTTTTTTGGCTTGGTCAATTTGTCCTCTGTTTGAGATTAGGTCTTGCCCAAAACAAATTTGCACAGATAGGTATATTGAAATTGTAAGTAATGCTTTTCTCATTTTCTACAGTTATATAAATGTGTGAAATAGGTTTGTGTTTATTTAAAAGCAAATGTATTCTAAAAGATTCCAACCATAAAATTAAAGTTCCTTTTTACAATTGAAGTGATACAAGCTATATACATATTTTTTTAGTCCCATCGGGACGCAACATGGGTATTTCCCCTAACTTTGCACCACCAAAAAAATGGAAGAAAGCATTTACGATAAATACGAACCGGTGATAGGGCTTGAGGTTCACAGCCAGTTGCTTACCAAGAGCAAGGCTTTTTGTAGCGACCCTATTGAGTACGGTGCATTACCCAATACACAGGTGGGTGTGATCAGTTTGGGTCACCCGGGCACTTTGCCTTTTCATAATAGAGCTGCGGTTGATTTGAGCATAAAAATGGGACTTGCTTGCAATTGCCATATCCGAGAAGTGAACCACTATGCACGCAAGAATTATTTCTATGCCGATTTGCCAAAAGGCTATCAGATAACACAGGATAAAACGCCTATATGTTTTGATGGACATTTAGATATTACGACCAAAGATGGCGTAACAAAACGCATTGGAATCGAGCGTGTACACATGGAGGAAGACTCAGGCAAAAGTATGCACGACCAAGATGTATTTGATTCGCTCATCGACTACAACCGTGCGGGTACGCCCTTAATGGAAATTGTAACACGACCCGATTTTAGAACGGGCGAAGAAGCTTATGCATATATAAGTTTGATTCGTCAGATGGTTCGTTATTTGGATATTTCGGACGGTAATATGGAAGAAGGTTCTTTGCGTTGTGATGCGAATATTTCTGTACGCATAAAAGGTGTAGAAAAATTTGGAACCAAGGTGGAGGTAAAGAATATGAACTCCATGCGTAACGTACAACGTGCGATAGATTTTGAAATTAAAAGACAAATAGATTTAATAGAGGCCGGTGAAACTATTATATCAGATACGAGAACATTTGATGCTCAGAAAAACTTGACAATATCTATGCGTAGCAAAGAAGCTGCAAATGATTATCGTTATTTTCCTGAGCCCGATTTACCGCCCTTATTTGTGGGCAGAGATTGGGTAGCCCGCATCAAAGAACAAATGCCCGAACTGCCTGCACAGCTTGCCACACGATTGGTTGAGGAATATAATATAACAGTGTATGATGCACAAGTTATAACAGAACTTAAAGAAACTGCTTATTACTTTTTAGAAATTTGCAAGCATACCACTAATTATAAATCAGCAGCGAATTGGTTGATGGGAGCAGTGAAAAACTATATGAATCAGCAAGCGGTGGAGCTGAAAGATTTTCCATTGAAAGCTGCACAACTTGCAGAAATTATTAAGCTGATTGATGATGGGAAATTGAGTAATTCTGCCGCATCACAAGTATTGTTTCCTGCATTCTGTAATAAACCTGAAAGTAATGCAGCAGCACTTGCACAAGAATTAAACTTAGTACAAGAAAGCGACGAAAGTTCTATCAAACCCTTGGTAGAAGAGGTATTGGCAGCATGGCCCGATAAAATTATAGAATACAAAGCCGGCAAAAAGAATCTCATGGGTTTGTTTGTTGGTGAGGTAATGAAACGCAGTCAGGGCAAAGCGGATCCAAAACTCACAAACAAATTGCTGATGGAATTGTTAGATAATTAATATATATAATTTTGAAAAAGTATATCATATTCTCATTTTTTATTCTTGTTTCAATTACAGAAATGATGGCCCAATGCAGCATGTGCAAAGCCAATGCAAAAACTGCCAGCGAAGGTGGTAGCAATATAGGCAAAGGGCTAAATGCCGGCATTGAGTATATGATAGTGGTGCCTTATATAGCAGCCGCAGTAGTCGGTGTGCTTTTTTATATGAACTATCGTAAAAAACAAGCATCACAAAATGCCCAATAAGCCTGCTAAGGGATTGTTAAATAATAAGTAGTACGTTTTAATAATTAATTCATATCTTTGTGAAAAATTATTTCACATGTCAAACGATGTATTATTAAGAGA
>JAYVCI010000174.1:0-12755 GCA_043750035.1 Chitinophagaceae bacterium | reverse complement strand
ACAGGATCAAGGCCTTTTGGACAATGTTCTCCCACTACCAAAAACCGAGTACGTTTATTGTGGATTTATGTAATGTTAATTTTTCGGTTTAATATAATTGAATGGTAGCTTGGTTGTTCGCCACATTACTTAAAGTAACATTGGGGGTAAGTGAAGTCCAGGTGCAAATGCCCCCTGTCATGGGGAACATCATAGCTACTTCGCTACCTACCGCGGCATTGGCATTGGGCAAACGCTGCACACAAATAGTATCTGGAAGGCTCACATTTATACTATATACTATAAAATTAACTTGTTCAGTTCCTACTTTATTGATTATTTCGTGGCTGCCGGGCATACCATTGTGAAAAGCACATCCTGGTTCTCCACTTGCCATCGACTCGGCACATTGATAGGTGCTTTGCACAGTGCCCCCACTGCCCACGCCCACTGGACGGCTATAGGTTACATTATAGTTGGCACTCAATGATGCTGGCACAGAAATGCCAGGAGCAGGTGCAGCAGCCACATTGGGCGTAATGGTGCCAAACCAAACTTTGTTTTGGTTGGGGCCAATGCTCATATCGGCTGGATTAACCACTGCATTAATGGGGCCAGTGGTTTGCAAATTAACATTCCCACTTTCATATTTATCTGTTTGCTTTGGAACATTGCCATTGAACGAAGTCATCTGTCCGTTTTGTTTGCTCACATATAATGGGAACTGCTGCGAGCTTGCAGTTTTGCTGACCATGATGGTCAATAATAATAGGAGTAGTAAAGGTAGGTTTTTCATGATGTATGTTATTATGTTTATTTGTTAAATATTCTTTTTAAAAAAAATAAATTGGGTTGGGTTATTCATATCAATGTCACAAAATTCATTTCAAAAAGGAAGCTCCCAAAGTGTTAATTTAAACTATTCTTACATATTTTTATTGATGCGTAATTTGTAAGGGTCTGGTTTGATTTAAAATTAACTTTTATTTAATGGGTATTCAGCAACTGTTAATTTACATAAAGTGTAGTATTATAATATTTTAAATTGTTAAAATTTATAATTTGCAGCATACCGTATCGCACAATAAGTTTAGCAATTTTTCTTTGGTATAAGAAATTTGTTGGCCTAAAATTATATAAAAAAGAGCAATAATTTGTAAGATTGTATTTTCAAATATTATATTTTACAGCAAAATATTCCCGATTCTCAAAAAACAAAACACCTTGAAAGATGCGTGTAAAATATATGCTGTGGTAAATTTTTGCCAATTGGCAGCTTTCACCTATTTGAAATTGTGATTGCAATATCCATTTATATATAGAGGAAAATGCCAGTTTATTATTACATTTGCACTAATGAACAAAGGTATATATATATTCATAATTGCATTGGTTGTATTATTAAATACGAACACAGCGAAAGCACAACGGGCTGAGAATTTTTTCATACAGGACAGTGCCGGTAATTTATATCCGCAATCAGCGTATGATAGTTTGAGCAAAGTTAAAAGTATTATACTGAGTCCCTATAAGAACAATGGAATTATTGAAGGCTATTTGATATCGGCAGCTACGGTAAATACAAATACAGTTCCTTTTGTACCTGAAAAAAAGAAATATAATCTCTCAGAAATATTTACCACAGATAATACTGTATTACAAATTGGAGGGAATATACCCAAATACAAGTTTACAGATTTGGAGGGAAATAAGTATAATAGTGACAGCTTAAAAGGGAAAGTAGTGGTGCTAAATTTTTGGTTCAAAACATGTGGTCCTTGTAAACAAGAAATGCCATATCTGAATGGTTTGGTTGATTATTATAAAAGTAACGATAATGTAAAATTTATTGCCGTAGGTTTGGATGACTCAGTAGCTTGTGGTATCTTTCTACAACGTCTCAATTTCATCTATCATATTGTTCCAAACGGACGAGATTTGGCACAAAGCTGGCAAATTTCGTCATTTCCTACAAATATCATCATCAACAAACAAGGCAAGATAATTCTCTATTGCGAGGGCTATGCCCATGGCATCGAAAATTATTTAAACGAAGGAATTAAACAGGGATTGGGGAAATAAGGGGGGCGGGATTCGGGATTCAGGATTCGGGGGGGCTGATTCAGGGGTTGCTGTCGCCGATGGATTGCTGGTCGGGATTCTGGATTCGGGGGTCTGGATTCGGGGATTGCTGTCGCCGATGGGGTGGTGGGTTTGGATTCGGGATTCAGGGGTTTAGGGATTGTTGTCGCCCGTGGGGTGGAACCTGTCAAGTTGCACTAATGTTTATTAAGAGCCGAAAAGTTTCTGTAACCAAGTCCGCCCCGCTTTTGGCAAGGTTTAGTTAGCTGGTCGTTGTTTTTTCTGTTCGTCCCACATTTTTTGAATTCCGTCCCATCATTCTGTCGACCATTGCTTTATTGTCTCAAGAGTTATTGCTTTTCCGTCTTGGTCAAAAAAGCGATAATCAGTGGTCGACACAGTTATTGTCGCAAAATCAATGTCTTCGTTACTGATACAATGAAGCTCGTAGGTATCTGGTCGAATATTTGTCCTGCTTTGAATTGAAAGTTCAAGTCCATTAAGGTCGCTTGGATTTGTTGTGGTAATTTTCTCTGTGTCTCTTTGATATCTGTTGTCACTAATTTTTATTAGTTCCTTACTTTTTATTTTGTAATAGTCACAGTTAAAATAATCGCATCCCATTAGTTCAAGTCGAATTGTATAGGTACAGTCGTCCTTTATCCAAATTGAACCCCAAGGAATAGTAATAGCAAATACTAGAGTGTCTCCACGAAACTCAGCCGTGACAATGTCAAAGTCGTGAAACATTGATAGCAAATCGTCTATTTTTTGTTGTTTGTCTGTCATTTTACAATTCCCGCTAACTTGCGGTTCTACAGTTGATTTAGTGTTGAAGAAAAAATCCTGCGTCAGCCCAACACACACAACACACACAACACCACTAACCACTAACCACTAACCACTAACCCCATATTTCCCCATCATCGCAATACAATCCATCGCAGGTTTCACATCGTGTACTCTTAAAATGTTGGCACCTTTAAGCAATGCCAATGTATTGAGTGTGGTGGTGCCGTGCAGTGCATTTTCAGGAGTGGTATCGAGTGTTTTCCAAATCATACTTTTGCGTGATATGCCAATGAGCAGGGGAACCTCTAATTGTTTTAAAACCTCTAGTTTGTGCATCAACTCAAAATTGTGTGCTATCGTTTTACCAAAACCAAAACCCGGATCTATAACAATGTCGCAAATACCTTGCTCTCTTAATTTAACTAGCTTTGAAGCTAGATAGTCGAATATTTCCAAAGCTATATCTGTGTAGCTGGCTTGCAGGTGCATGGTATCAGGTTTGCCTTTTTTGTGCATTGCTACATAGGGTACATTTAGCTTGGAAACAGTTTCAATCATTTGCAAATCATCATCTCCCGCCGAGATATCATTCACCATGCAAGCCCCAGCATCAACGGCAGCTTTTGCCACTGCAGCTCTATAAGTGTCAACACTAATATAACAAGTGGGAAATTCTTTGGCAATTGCTTCAATAATAGGCACCACTCTTTGCAGTTCTTCATCCTCGGTTACTGGCTCGGCTCCTGGCCTTGTACTCTGCCCACCCACATCAATAAAGGTGGCACCTTCGTTCAGCATCTGTGCTGCCAGCTTAACAGCATCATCCACTATCTGTGTGCGGCTCAAGGTGTAAAATGAATCGGGTGTGGTGTTTATAATACCCATCACACAAGGTTTTGCCAAGTCAATAAGTTGGCCTTTACAATTGATGAACATGTTAATGGGGATTATATATTTATATTTGCTGCAAATTTACACGAAGACACCTTAAGATAATTCAATGGTACAAAATCGGCTAAGTCATATATTTATGAATAAAAAAAATACCCTCACCTGGGTTTGCAGGATACTCGTTGGCGGGTTGTTTATCTTCTCAGGACTCATCAAAGCAAACGACCCACACGGCTTTGCTTTTAAGCTGGACGAGTATTTTGATATATTTGGGTGGAACATATTCAAACCATGGTCGGTTGGGCTTTCTATTATAATATGTATTGCCGAGGTAATGATGGGCGTGTGGCTCATTATAGGTTTTATGGGCAAGGTAAATGCCTGGCTTTTGTTGTTAATGATATTGTTTTTCGATTTGCTTACCGGATATACTGCCTTGGCCAATTATGCAAAAGAAAACCCAACATCGTGGTTATCGCAACCCATGGCCAGTTTTATGGGCGTACAAAAACCCGAAATGATTGTTGCCCATAGCGACTGTGGCTGCTTTGGCGATTTCATCAAACTCAAACCTTACGAATCATTCCTGAAAGATTTGGTGCTCACCGTACTTATTATCCTATTATTTATTCGCCGTTATGATATTAAGCCCATACTGAGCAGCACTTTGAGCAGTATCACCAGTTTTACCGCAGGTTTTGTGGCTGTGGCTTTCCCTATATATACCTATATGTATCTGCCTGCGAAAGATTTTCTGCCTTATAAAGTAGGAAACGATATAGCAGCAAAGATGCAGGCTCCCAAAGATGCCCTGCCCGGAGTTTCGGCAATTACCTATCATTATAAAAATAAAAAAACAGGCGAAAAGAAAGACTATACGGTATTGGTTCCAGAGGATGTGAAAGCTCTTGTAGGCTTAGAAGAAAAACTAAGCAAATTTAAAATCAGTAAAATATCCGAACTGCCCGTGGGCGATAGCAATTGGATATTGGATGGCGAACGCACACCTTATGAACTGAGGGAAGAACCCAAGGCAGAAATACACGACTTTAAGCTTAGTGATATTGATAACAATGAGTTTACCGATATTATTACAGATGTGGAAGGATACAAACTTGTGATGATAAGTATGGATATGGCCGATGTGGATGGCAGTTATATAGAAAAATTTGCAAAAACTGCTGCCGAACTAGCAAAGACCAGCAAAGTACAAGTGCTGGGCATCACCGCTTCCGATTTAAAGCTGACCGATAGTTTATTAAAACTGCACAAAGCAACCAATATACCGTTCTATAATTTGGATGGCACGCAGGTAAAAAGTATGATAAGGTCAAATCCCGGTTTTATGCTTTTAAATAAATCAACTGTAGTAAAAAAATGGGGCAAGTTTGCTCTGCCAAGTGCAGCGGTGGTGATGAAATATATGGGGAAACAATAGGCCCGAATTACATATTACGAATTGATAGCCTGTAGAGACGTATAATTATACGTCTCTACAGGCTATTATTCCTCCGTTTTCAATTTCCCCTTATACGTTTTCATAAACTTTTCGAGCTTGGGGATAATCACTGTTTGGCAATAGGGATTGCGATTTTTGTTGAGGTTGAAATAGTTTTGGTGATAATCTTCTGCGGGATAGAATGAATTGAAACGGGTAATTTCGGTAACAATTTTGTCGCTGAATATTTCAGAGGAATCCAGTTCGTTTTTCACACTTTCAGCCACTTTCTTTTGTTCATCGTTCATATAAAATATAGCCGAACGGTATTGGGTTCCCATATCGTGCCCCTGCCTGTTGAGTGTGGTGGGATTGTGGATTGAAAAGAATACCTGGCACAGTTCCTCAAATGAAATTTTAGCTGGACTGTATAATACTTGTGTTACTTCAGCATGGCCTGTAGTTCCATCGCACACTGCTTCGTAGCTGGGATTTTGAACTTCGCCTCCTGAGTATCCTGAAGTAACTTTTTCTACACCTTGTAGTCTTTGGAAAATTGTTTCCACACACCAAAAACAGCCTGCACCGAACACAGCGGTGTCAAGCTTTGTTGTATCATTTGTTTGCATATTATTGTTATTTATTTTTTGTTTTTTGTTTTGATTGGCACAACTAAATAGTGTTGCAAAAATAGTGAGGAATAAAATGCTTAGGTATTTCATTGTTGATATATATTTAATACAACAAACGAAATAGTTATTTGCTTAGTTTTATTTGACGGGATAAATTTTACCAACAAAAATGGATCAAGTTAAAAAGTTGGGGAGTAATTTCGAATGATTTTTTATTAGGCATCCTGACCATATTGATAAAAAGTGCGTCTCGTATTAATAAGACACCCTGCCATTTCTGTCAATCAAGCTATTCCTATTGCGTTGCTCTCCTGCAGAGCTCAAGTCCGCTTCACTTAGTTTGTTTAGATGTTGGGGAAGTGTACTTTTATTGGAAATTTTGAGCCTCAACTGTAACTTTTCTCCAAAGGAGTGGCAGAGTGGCTTTTTACTATGTAAAAATTTAATTTGTAGATAAATTTACTAAGAAGACCTATTGACTTATTGAACCGCGGCAAATAGCAGAAAATTGATTTATAGGAACTTGAAATTGAAAAAAAAAATTAGTTAGCAGGCAACCATTTGGCATGTTTTGGGGACTTAGTGTTATATTTGCTTTCCTAAAACAAATTTAACGGCTCTTCTTAAAACCGACAAAAGGGGCTTATAACTTCAAATATACTGGGGGCTGTGAGTATTAATCGATAAAAAATAAATAACTATGAGAAAAATATTGTTTTGGTTCTTGTTGCTTTTTATGGCTATAGCATGCACTAAACTTCCCAAAGAAACACAAGAAGGAAAGGAAACTTTTGGGTGCTTGGTGGATGGCAAAAAGTTTATTGTAAAATCAAACGACGGCAAAGATTTACAATCACTGGTCGCTTCTTATGACCAGATAAATCATGGTATCAGAATATGGGCAAATTTATATCACGGAGCAGTAGCTAGTGGAGATAAAGAAGAAATCTTTTTTTTATTTAATAATTATAAATTAGAGATTGGTAGAAGGCAAATTGATAACTTTAATACTATAACAACATATTTATACGATGTGGATGGGAAAACTGAATTATATGACAAGACATCAGGTTATATAGAAATTACACATGTTGATACAGTTTCAACACCAAAAAGCATAGCTGGAACATTTCAGTTTGAAGCAAAAAGCACAGCAGCAACTAGAGAGATAACAAAGGGTAGGTTCGATTTAATGCTACGCATATATTAATTAAAACAAAAAACAATTTATGAAAAAACTATTATTTATTTTATTGTTCATCAGCACACAGGTAAATGCACAGGACTGAAACTATCTTAAACTTCGTGCAGATGAGTACATGAAATTCCTTGACAGAAACCAAATTACTACAGGGGCTTTATGGGATAGATGTGTGAACTTGTCAGGCATTGATAAGCATACAGGGACAATTGCAGACACAACAGATAAAAGTGATTTCATATTAGCCTATTGTGATATTATGGATGCCTTGTATGACCCTAGTGCTTATAATACTGTTGGTTTTATAGACTCAGGCATAAACTATGAAACCCAGAATAATGTTGCCATTGCGGTTATGAATTTCAATATAAACTATTTGGATAGCAATGCAGTTATTGACAGTTTATTTAGCGTTAGTAATTATTATTTATATGACATTGCCAATAGAAGCAGGTCGCCTTATTTAACCTATAATATAAAATACGCATTGCCGATATATACTGATTTGTATAGTGGTATAGTATCGTTTTATTTTAATCCGAACTATTTTGTTACTAATTTAACGGGTACACTTGATAGCTTGGAAATTGATTTTAATGATAGCAATGGTTATATTAAAATATCTACTACTACTGAAACATATATTAATCATAATTTCACAACATCAGGTATAAAGTATTTGAAAATTAGATATACTATAAATGGTACACAATATGAAAATATTATTGAAATTGAAATACTAGAATCCAGTAATTCACTTTCTGGAGATATCCATGCCGTAGATCATTTTACAAACTCATGCTATGATACTGAACGAGGCACAGTGGACTATGATTTATACCCATCATATAGAGTTAATAGTACAATAATAAATGTAGGAGTTACAGCCCATATTTTTTATTCCGCTAGGTCACCATACGATTGCTCGAAAAAAAAACTTCATAAACCTATTATATTTCTTGATGGGTTTGATGCTTCCAATGACAGGGACCTAGCCAAGATATGGAAAGATTACCTAAATGTTCAGGAGTTTGGTTATATGTGTGAGTATATGTTGAATGAAGGGTATGATATAATAATTGTTGATTATGATGACGGGGGTACCTATATGGAAGCAAATGCACTGGCAGTGGTTGATCTGATGGAAAAGCTTTATGCTTCACATTCAAGCACCATGGAAGATGAGTTTTTATTGATGGGCCCAAGTATGGGGGGGGGTAGTAGCAAGATATGCACTTGCTGCGGCAGAGAAAGCGAACAAAAACCTTCATACCCGTACCTATTTAAATTATGACGGGCCTATGAAAGGGGCAAATATTTGCTATGGGTTACAAGAATATGTTCATGAGTTAACAACAGCGTTTATAGGGCGGACTAAGGGAATAAGAGGTATAAATAATGTAATTTACTCAAAGTCAGCGATGCAATTAGCACTGGATCACCGTGGTGGTAGATATGACGAATATCCCAGATGTTCACCTTTGAGGAGGCAGTTTATGGCCAATCTTGATGGTGTTGGTTATCCCCAAAACACCAGAAATGTAGTAGTGGTTAGTGGTAGCAATAATGCACAAACCAACCCTTATATGAATCCAGAGGATTGGATAATACATACATGGAGATATGGCCCATTGCTTGCCAGTGCAAACCATTGGGTTTATACCCAATCAAACACATCTCTGCACAAAGTGCTTAAGATGTATGATGGTGTAGTGCTGCAATTTTTGACTGGATTACCATTTACTAAAACTGTTGAATCGTACCCATTTAAAAGTAGTTACAGTTTAGATTGTATGCAGGGAAGTAATTTTGGCAATGGGGGTAATTCTACAGCTTATAAGGAAGCTGGTTTCTGGGGGAAATTGGGGTTGGTCGCACTCTTTCACGGTAAAGTAAAATATGATACAAGGACTACCTTTATCCCCTCAGTAAGTGCCATTGATTATGCAAACGATGACTGGTCTTTAGATTTTAAGACCACAGCAAATGACTTGGTATGCAATAATTTAACCCCGTTTGAAAAAATATATTCGCAAAGTTATAATGAAAGGCATGTTCAAGATTTTGAGAATCCTCAAAAAATTGCATGGTTCTGGACTGAGATAAGAGGAGGGCTGCACAAAGACCTTCCATACGGTAAAACATACAATTTTGGAGATGCACCAAAGAGTTTTGACCTAGGAGGGGTAACATCTGATGTTATTACGTTGCATACACTTGAAGATATATATAAAACTGTAACTGTGCATGGCGTATTAAAAGTGAATAATGATTTAGAAACTGATTATTTAGTAGATCCAAAACCTGTTGCATCGAGCAAATTTGAAGTTAATGTGGGAAGTTGCAGAAGAACAGGAGTTGAGCTGAAGATTGAGGGCACAGGGAGCAGTAATTTGGCTGAACTGTATGTTGGGGAATATCCCAATATTGGTAAAATTTATGTGCATAATGAATGTGTACTTAGATTAGGAGTCTACAGTAAATGTAAAGTTACAAATAGTTCTCAGATTATAGTTAAGAAAGGTGGTAAATTGATAGTAGAGGCAGGTGCGGCCATTGAACTAAATGGCGATAATGCTATGATTATAATAGAAGATGGCGGCCTGTTAGAAATAGGAGATAATGCAATATTTACCTTTACAGGTAGTGGGAGAATGAAGTTTATTAAGAATATATCATACGATGCTAATGGTAAGATGACTTACCCAACAAATATAAAAGCCGGGAGCAATAGCCAGTTTAAACTATTAGGTGCTAGTGAAGACGATGTAGTCCTTGAAGTAACAGGAGAAGAGTATGTGATGCCTGATAAAACACTAGTATTATTCTCTTTGAAGAAAGGACAAGTAAGCATAGGGAAAAACTGCAGACTCGTAATAGGATGCCCTTTATATTTGGAAGACGTGAGGATTACCTCAACAAATAACAATACTAACGATCCATTACATAGGGGCTTGCAAATTTTTGGACAGGCAAAGGTGACGATTAAGAACACAACTATAAGGTATGGGGAAACTGGGTTATACGCAGCATTATATCAAGGTGGCAATAAACTTACGGTTGAGAGTTTGACAGTTCAGAACTGTATTACGGGTATATATAGCAAAGGATGTGGTATAGACTTTAATGGAGCAAAGATGCATAACTGCAAGACGGGCTGGCAGGCAGATGAATCTTATTTTGATTCAAAGGCAACGGGTTTAGAGGCATACGCTCAAAACATTACTAATAGCAAGGGCATTGAGTTTAGGAGCTGGGGGGCATCATCGTTAAGGATATTGGATTCATATATATATTCGTTTAGAACCGATGGGGTGCAATATTTATCTGGGCCATCACTCTCAGTAAAATGTAGTCATATTTATAATAATATATATGGAAATGGGATTGCTTTTAATGGGGGTGTTTTAAACTTATCTTCGGCGGTTTCGCCATCTTCTGGTAATAATACTATAATTAACAATATACACGCACTGAACATACATTACTGTGATAACCTGTTGCTTGAAAATGGTAAAAATATATTATGGAGCAAGGGAGGTAGCAATAGCATACCTATGGTAGATATTGTTGCAACGACTTCAAACTATTATTACTTTTTAGGATATATACCAGCCACCAATAATAAATGGGGACCAAGCACTTATATTGGAGTAGCCGATGTAGTATGCAATAGTAATTCTATTTCTACCCCTTTAGTAGATATAAACCCTATTGCTATACCCTCCATGTGTTTACCCGTTCATGATAACACACCTTTTAATGGGTCATATGTTACAGGAGATTGTGATTTTAGTAGCTGGCATAACAATCCTACTGTTCCAGTATGGAACCCCAATAACATAATGTATATAAGCACTAATAGTTTTAATAATGTACAATTACACCTGGCTATGAATAAAGCTCTTACCGACCTATATGTTGACACCAATTACGACCTTGCCATTTCAGAGTTTTCTGAGATACTTGGGTATAGTTATCCTACAACTATTGGAAGCCCTTGTAATGCAGGGAGTGTGGTTGCCAGTGTGGATGGAGGAGGAAATCCAGTACCCCCTACCTGTATGGATGTGGAGAATGTGGAATTACTTAAATTAGCATATAGTAAAATGATGGAAGCACTGGGAACAGGTTTATCGTCGGGTAGTATTATAGTAACCCGTGGTCAATCTGCACCTACTAGTGTGACAACTGTTTTATCTACAATATCTGACTTAATAAGTGACCTAGGGTCTGCTTCTACAAAAACATACCCTAGCAGATTGGTATATACTTTTGACCAAGCATTTATATACCGCTTGGCAGAGAATAGGACGGATGCATTGAACACGCTTTCATCCATGACATGGGCAGACTCAGCAGACGCATTGTGGGTTGATTATTATACTTGTTCTTTTGCAAAAGAGGATTCAAGTATTATGGGCTCTATTCCAATTGCAGCCATTTACACCAAACTTGCCGAATGCCCAAAACCAGTGCAGGATGATATTACAGGGAATTATGCACCTGTGGTTAGCAAACTTATAGGGGAAACTAATAATGCCAGACCCATAGTAAACACTTTAAGAATATTCCCCAATCCTACTGACAGGGATGTACAATTTAATGCATCGCTTGAAAATGATGGTATGATAAGAATGACATTGATGGATATGGCCGGAAAGCAATTATATATAAATACCATACAAGGCACAAAAGGAACTAATATATATAGCTTGAATTTGCCTGTACTGTCGAACGGTATGTATCTTTTGAAAATGAAAGTGAACGGGAAGAATTATATGGAGCGGTTGTTTATTAAACATTAACGTTTATAAATTAAAAAAACAGTGTTGCAAAAATAGTGAAAGATAAAATGCTCAGGTATTTCATGCTGGTTTATATATGATACACAAACGAAATAGTTATTTGCTTAGTTTTATTGATGGGATAAATTTTACAAACAATACGCCAAGTAACCCACAAATTAGTGATGCAATTACCACTGAAAATATGGCTAAATTCTTTGTGATTGCATCATCACCAAAGGCCATTACCGAAACAAATATAGACATTGTGAAACCAATTCCCGCAAAAACCCCCACTGTAGCAATGCCTGAGAAGGTTGACTGCTGTGGCATCTCAATAAGTTTTAGTTTTTTGCTAATGTAAATAAAGGAAATTATTCCCAATGGTTTACCTACCAATAAGCCTACAATAATCCCCATTGACAAGGGTGAAGATATGATATCAAAAAAACCTGATGTATTGATGAGGATAGCTGTATTTGCCAAAGCAAACAAAAGCATGATAAAATAGTTGACCGGTTTATTTAAAAGGTGCTCTACCTTATCTGCAAATACTGATTTATTGGATGGCAGTACAAATGCTAAAAGTACGCCTGCAATGCTGGGATGGATTCCTGCTTTTAGAAGCAGTAACCATATCATAAACAATGAAACAGAAAATATATAAATTGGGAGTTTGAGGTTCTTTAGTTTGTAATGCACAAAAAACAAATACGCCGCTAGTGCAGCCATATATATATAGTCCAACTGTGATGAATAAAATACGGATATTAATAGCACAGCTCCCAAATCGTCAGCAACAGCAAGTGAGGTCAATATAATTTTTATATAAAAAGGGATTTTGTTGCCAGCCAATTTGAGTGCCGTTAAAGCAAAAGCAATATCTGTGGCTGTGGGTATTGCCCACCCTTTTGTGTAATCGGTATTTTTTGTAAATATATAATATATAATTG
>JAYVCI010000173.1:0-8398 GCA_043750035.1 Chitinophagaceae bacterium | reverse complement strand
GTGATGAAAGTTTTTGAGCAGTTATATTATGCATTCCATCTGAGATAGATACTGTTATTCCATTTTTATCTGATTTCGGAATTTTAAATACATTGCCTTTCTTATATACCAACTTAGCTTTAGAATCTGAAGTAGTATAGGTGCCACTTAGTTTATCACAATTTTTTCCTCCTAAACTTGTGGTGCTAAATGCGTAATAATTTTTAGCGGGAGTGTATTTTATTGGCAGCTTTTTGGCTGTCTCTCCCACCGAATCAAATATTAAGGCTGTACTGCCAAGGGTCCATGCGGTACTAGTAGCGGGTACAGTAGGATCAGCATCGTATAGTTTCATTTCGGTATCTAATTTTTTCGCAGGAAAAGCAATGTCAATAGGACATTTGGGTTGTATTTCTCTGCCTTGGTATGTAGCCGTAATAAAAGCCATGCCACCTGATACCAAACAATTTCCCTCATTTGAGATGGTACGAATACCTGAAGCTTGAATTGACTCTTGGTCAAAATATTCACTAAATTCCCACTTAACATCTTTATAATCAATTGGGGCAAACGCACAGTCTTTCATCATAATAACAATCCCTTTGGGCCCGACAATCACGGTATCTTTAGCTCGGGGAGGTACAATTACAGTTACTTCATCAATCACGGAATCTTTCATTCCTTTTTTTACTCCTTTGTCTTCATATTTATACGCGATTTCCACACGACGATTGAGACGGCGGCCCATTACCGTATTATTATCATACTTTGGAGATTTTTTCCCAAATCCTTTTTTCTGTTCTATATATTTTATATCAATTCCTTTTGAAACTATATAATTGGTAACCGTTATTACTCTTTTTTCAGAAAGTTCGTTATTTACATTGTCCGGTCCACGAAAGTCGGTATGCCCATAAATATCAATGTCTGTGATTTTAAGTTCGATGAACATCTTGCAAATACTGTCAAGTTTGTGCTTCCCTATTTTTCCCAAATCGGATTTGTTCGTTTTGAAGTACACGAAGATGCTTTCTGTTTTCATTTGGGCATGCATGCCGCAAGCTAAAAAAAACAGGGGAAGTATTATAATATATTTTTTCATAGCGGCAAAATTAAATTATTCTTTTAATAAGCCATCCACAAGTTGTCCAAACTCTTTTTTTAAATTTAGATATTTGCATACGGTACTCTAAAAAATGTTCTTGGAATACAATTCATCTGTTGTAATAATTCTTTTCCAATTATGTAATTCAAGACCACGAATTAACTTTTTGTCACCTGTCCATAGCCGCCCTTTGATATGCTCAGCTAATGCAACAAATTCTGTATCATCAATATCTATTTTTTGGAGCATGTTTTCTGATTTTTGTAATACTGTTATTGGAATAAATTCAGAATGAATAAATTTTATTCTCTTAGTCAACAATCCAATTAGTTCTTCTATTTCCTTATTCGAATTATCTGTAAATTTCAACAGTTTACCTTGATGCTTTTTAATTTCAAACATCAAAATTTCTGGTGCAAAAAAACTTATATTGGGCTTAGGCTGAAGTAGAATTTTGCCGATTTTGCCGTTTGTATTTAATACTGCACTGAAAAGTATGTTTGTATCAACTACAACTCTCATTTAGCAATTTGGGACTTTGTTTTTGACCATCTACCCTTTTTTATTTCAGATACAAGTTTATCAACATCTTTTTGACTGGCTTTTGACTTTTGAGTTAGTTCAATATATCTTAAATAGTCAGTCATATCTTGTAATTCAGACACGTTCATTTTAGCTGAAAGCCTGATAATTACTTCATCTTTTGTTCTCTCGATTATCATAACAATTTTTATTTCTACAAAGATATATCAAATTTCATTTTAAAAAAATAAAAAATTATTCTTTTAATAACCCATCCACAAGTTCTCCAAACTCTTTTTTGTATCTTTCATAATATACCCCAGTGCCTGGTCCATAGAAACCAGTATCTATTTTGCGGATATTTCCTTTCTTATCTACTATCAATGTAGTGGGAAACATTTTAATGCGGGTTATTTGTGGCAGTGTTTTTTCTGTACGCAGGCTGTCGCCCACTGCTATGCCTGTTATCAGCAATTCGTAGGGTACTTTTAACCTGTCTTTTAACTTGCGAAGATTTTTTTGTGAACGCGTAAAATCTGAACTGTATTCATAAGCAAGCCCGATTACTTCCACACCTTTGGCTTTGTGTGTATTATAATATTCGCTCAAAAATACGGTTTCATCTATACAATTGGGGCACCACGAACCGAGAATTTGTATAATAACTACTTTGTTTTTAAATTGCTTATCATTGATAGAAATCGTTTTGCCATCTACATTTCTAAACGAAAAACCAAGCGGTGCTGCATTGGGTTTTACAAAGGCTGCCGATAATTCGGGATGCGGTGAAGCATTGTTATCTCGTGTAGCTACCCATGTTTCTTTATAGGTATCGCCTGAATAAAAATGCCCATCCACAATCGTATTCGAATCTTTTATTTGTCCATAAAAAAATAAGGCCCGGGCACCATCAAATGAATATAAATATATCTTTTCATTGTCAACCACGCCCGATAAATATCTGTAGTCGCCAGTGGGCGTTAGGAATGTGCCACTTATATATAAACCATATTGTACAAATACACCCACAGCAGGTGTTTTAACTTTTTCTGCATCGGTAAATTCTACTTTCCAAGTGCCCGTAGTTCCTTGGTTAAGTAGCAATCTTGGGTCATAACTTATATATAAACCTCTTTTGTTTGCTGCAAATGGCATTATCATAGTTTTGCCACGGGTAGCTTTTCCCCAAGCACCTTGTATATTATTGCTATCTATAATTTTTAATTTGAACTGCGATTCATAAATGGGCATATTCACAAATGCGGAATCACCTTTTATCACGATATCGTCCACCACTATTTTTTCTTCGCCATTAATAATATACCACACCGTTTTGCCTGATATATTTACCACATCAAAATCAAAACCTATATGATTGCCATCAGCACGCAACAAAGTACCCCTGTATTCTCCAGGCTTTTGTGCGGTTGAAATATTAATATATAAAATGAGAGAAAAAATGAGTCCGTATTTCATAGTGCAATATTACATAAAACCCCTCTAAATCTCCCCAAAGGGGAGACTTATTTTACAATTATTTTAGTTTTTTTAACTATTATTAGTTATAAGCAATGTATAACTTAATGAAATTCCGCTATTTCGTTATTGAACCTTAACTTTGCCCCACCTATACCCAAAGTATGAAACTGATAGAATGTGTACCCAATTTTTCTGAAGGGCGTGACCCCGTAAAAATCAAGCAAATTACTGATGCCATTGAGTCTGTGGAGGGCATTAAGCTATTGGATGTTGACCCGGGCAAAGCCACCAACCGCACTGTTGTGACCTTTGTGGGCAGCCCTGAAGATGTGATAGAAGCCGCTTTCAGGGGCATCAAAACCGCAGGCGATATTATAGACATGGGCTCACATACGGGTGCCCATCCACGAATGGGTGCTACCGATGTTTGTCCGCTTATTCCGATATCGGGAATTACAATGGAAGAAACGGCTGAGTTTGCTAAAAAGCTAGCTGAACGTGTGGGCAAAGAACTACAAATTCCTGCCTATTTATATGAAGCAGCCCAAAGCCAAACTTATCGTAAAAACTTAAGCCATATTAGGGAAGGTGAGTATGAAGGTTTCTTCAAAAAAATAAAACTATCTGAATGGAAACCCGATTTTGGACCAGCGGAGTTTCCTGCCAAACAAGGAGCTACCGTAATTGGTGCCCGTAATTTTTTAATTGCCTATAATGTTAATCTCAATACCAAATCTACCCGACTTGCAAATTCTGTAGCATTTGATATTAGAGAAAATGGCCGCGTAAAACGCACTGGAAATCCTTATACAGGACCTATAGAAAAAGATGCCGCAGGTAATGAAATTCGCATTCCGGGCTTATTGAAAGAATGTAAAGGCCTGGGGTGGTTTATTGAAGAGTATGATATTGCACAAGTATCTATTAACCTTACCAACTTTGCTGTAACTTCGGTACACCAAGCGTTTGATGCGTGCTGTATTTCGGCCCAGAATCGCGGATTGCGGGTAACGGGTAGCGAACTCGTTGGGCTTATTCCTTTGCAGGCATTGTTAGATGCCGGTCGTCATTATTTGACTTTGCAAAAAAGATCGGTGGGTGTGAGTGAAGAAGAATTGATTCACATCGCTGTAAAATCTATGCGGCTCGACGAACTTGCACCATTCGACCCCAATAAAAAAATAATAGAATATAAACTTAGAGCTCATGGTTTGGGCAAATTGGTGAAGATGGATTTACGCAAATTTGCCAACGAAACTGCCAGTGAAAGTACTGCCCCGGGTGGTGGTTCTATCTCAGCATATTGTGGTGCTTTGGGAGTTTCATTGGGTACAATGGTTGCTAACTTGAGTGCTGCCAAACGTGGTTGGGAAGATCAAACAATATACTTCTCTGAATTTGCTGCAAAAGGCCAAAATCTGAAAGACCAATTATTATTGGCAGTGGATGAAGACACTATAGCTTTCACCAAAATTATGGAAGCATTTGCTTTACCAAAAAGTACAGATGAAGAAAAAAGTACACGCACAGAAGCTATACAAAATGCTACAAAATATGCTGTAGAAGTTCCTTTAAAAGTGATGAAACTAGCTCACCAAAGTTTAGAATTAATTAAAGCAATGGTTGAAAAAGGAAATCCAAATTCTATAACTGATGCTGCTGTTGGGGCCTTGTGTATTCGCACCGCTGTAGAAGGTGCATACTTAAATGTACGTATCAATACAAAAGACCTGAAAGATCAAACTTTTGTTGATATACATTTAAAAGAAGCTGCAAAAATTGCTTCAGCTACTGAAGCAGAAGTAAAAAATATTATAATGAATGTTGAAAAACTAATGACAAAATAAATATATTATATATGCTATTAAACTCACTCACTGCCATTAGCCCCATCGATGGGCGTTACCGCACACAAACAGCACAACTTGCAAACTATTTTAGCGAGTATGCACTAATAAAATACCGTGTACAAATTGAAATAGAATATTTATTGGCATTGGCAGATAGTGGAATTGAACAATTATATAATAAGATTAGCACTGTACAAAAACAAGCACTTAGAAATATATATCATACTTTTGATGAAGTTGCAGCAACCCGAATAAAAGATATAGAAAAAACCACCAACCACGATGTGAAAGCCGTGGAGTATTATATAAAAGAACAAGTAGAAAAAATTGGTTTAGCGGGTATATCCGAATTTATACATTTTGGACTAACCAGTCAGGATGTAAATAATACAGCAATACCTTTAAGTTTGAAAGAAGGGTTATATGAATGTTGGAGCAAACCCTTAACAGAAGTTATACAAAAACTTAAGTCGTTGGCCCATGGATGGGCTGATGTTCCTATGCTTGCCCGCACACATGGACAACCAGCTTCGCCCACCAAATTGGGTAAAGAACTTATGGTATTTGTAGAGCGACTGGAAAACCAATTGCTATTATTAAAACAAATTCCCTATCCTGCAAAATTTGGTGGTGCTACCGGAAATTTGAATGCACATTATATAGCGTATCCCAAAAATGATTGGGTAAAATTTGCAAATGGATTTGTGGAAACCCTTGGCCTTAAAAGGATGCAGCACACCACACAAATTGAACATTATGATTACTTGGGTGCCATATTCGATAATATAAAACGTATCAATATAATATATATAGATTTGTGCCAGGATATTTGGTTATATATATCATCAGAATATTTTAAACAGAAATTGAAAGAAGGAGAAGTAGGTTCATCGGCTATGCCACATAAAGTAAATCCCATTGATTTTGAAAATGCGGAAGGTAATTTGGGAATGGCCAATGCCATGTTTGAATTCCTCACCCGCAAACTTCCCGTATCACGCCTGCAAAGGGACTTAACCGACTCAACCGTTTTACGCAATATAGGTGTTCCTATTGCACACAGTGTTATTGCACTTAACAGTATTAGAAAAGGTTTGGACAAACTTATAATAAACACCGATAAAATACACCAAGATTTGGATGATAATTGGGCAGTGGTTGCTGAGGCCATACAAACTATTTTACGCCGTGAAGGTTATCCCAAACCTTATGAAGCTTTAAAAGATTTAACAAGAAATAACGAAAAAATTACCCAAGAAACTTTGGTGGTTTTTATTAATAGTTTGGATGTAAGTGATAGTATAAAAACAGAATTAAAGGGTATTTCTCCGTTTAATTATACTGGGTTTTAATATTTTTTTTCGTTAATTTATTGAGAAAAATTGTTAGAATAATTAAGAGGGTTCTTATGTATGAATTGTTTAGGTAATGGTGCAAAAAATAAGTTATGCAACAGTTACTGCTGTTACCAGCTGGCGTTCTTTCAGTCGAGTTACTGTCGTCCTTGTATGTCGTAGCTTTCGCTGTCATTTGTGTTGGTTGTGCGGTCGCGGTTTTAAAAAATTTTAGAAGAGAAGGAAATTTTAAAAAATAATTTTTCTTCGGTGGCAAACTTGCAAGCTCTTTTGCAATTTTTGGTTTGCGTGTCGGCTTGTGCGAAACGTAAGTTCACGAACACCAAAACAAAATAAACAAATCGTGAGTAATTGCAAATGTGCTTGTAAGTGTGTGTCGGCTTTTGTCATTGCATTAACTGATTTATTTTATTTTTCCATTCGTCTTCAAATACAACTTGAAATTCAAAGTCGTGGTCGGGAAATTCGTCAAACAGTTCTTTCCACGCTTTCTTTGCACCAAGTTCGTTACAAAATGCAAATATATCTTGTTTGTATTTGGTGTCCTCATTTTTCAAATGAATTCCTTTTGTTTCCAAAACATAAACAGTTCCGTAATCAGCCTCATCCCCCGCCCCATTCTCCACAAGAGAAGGGGAGTTGGTTGCGGCAACAAAGTCAGGGTAAATTTTATTGCGTTTCCAACCTTGTATATGATAATCTTGTCTGCTCATATTGCGATACCACCACAATAGTTTTTCTTGCTCGTCAAGATAGATGGCAACCGATTTTTCAAGGTCGTTAATGTTCTCTTCGGGAACATAGTCAAACAATGATTTTTGGATTGGTGTATTGTCGCCACGAACCAATTGTTTATTGCTTTTTACTTTTATTCTTGATGGCAATACAAAACCGCCTTTGTCGGTAATGAGGAAGAAACAAAGTTTCTTTTTCTCAACCATTTGTCTGAAAACCTGCTCTGATAAACGGTTTCGCTCTTTATCTAAAATCTTTTTCAGTTCCTCAATTACAAAAACAAAATTTGTTGCAACTATTTCACGGTCATATTTTTTCAAAAGCATTTTTATAGCTTTTTCGCCTATTTGAAAACAATGCCAAGGATTAGGAATGATGTCCGTAATTTGTCTTGTTAAAAACACTTCATCAATTTCTAAAGTGCCTGATTTTTCTGCTCTGCCTGTTTCTTTCAGTAATTCCTTTTCTGCACTACTAAGTCCTAAAACAATTTCTTGTTCTTTGTTTATTTTGTTTTGCAATGAAAGGTTTTTAAGTTCTTCTATGTTTATGCTTTCCCAGTCAATTTCGCTTAAAATATCAACTTCAAAATTCATATCACGCCAACTTTCCTTTTCTTGAATTACAAACTTTGGTAGATATATTTTTCCTTCAAACTTTTTAAAACCATCACGATATTTTATTTCTCTATCTTTCAAACCGCCTGTGTCTGTTCCTCCATCATCACTTACAATTCTACCTGCAATGTCGCCCAATCCTTCGTCTTCTAATCCTGATTTAATTTCTTTAACCAATGAACTTGCATTTTGTCTGAACGTGTAAACATAGCACTCGTCCAATTCTTTGATTTTAGTTTTTCGTGCATAAGGTTGTCTTAAAATTCTACCTACCAATTGCGTAATCCCTGTTGCCGATTTTGGATTTGTAAGCACTGTGAGTATATATGCAAACGAACAGTCCCAGCCTTCTTGCAATGCTTGTTTTGTTATGATGTATCGTATTTCACAATCCTTTCCAAATAAGTCAATCCCTTCAATGTCGTCTTTTTCACTGCTCTTTATGGCAATGTTATTTTCAGGAACGTTACATTTTTTAATTAAATATTCCTTTGCATCTTCTGCGTGTATAAACTTTTTTTCTCTTTGGTCTTTTCCAGTTCGTTCCACTTGTATCAAACAAATTGGTCGGATATACTCGCCTGTATTTCCTTCGTATTCTTTTGCTTTTTTCTCTAACTCATTCCGCTTTTCATAGCTTGATAATAAAGCGTCTTGCCAATCTAAACTTGTTTTGTTGGTTAGGTGAATATCCAACTTTATCATTTCTTCTTCGTGCAATTCTCTACCTGTAATCTTTACCAACTCATTACAATT
>JAYVCI010000172.1:0-8212 GCA_043750035.1 Chitinophagaceae bacterium | reverse complement strand
GATGTCTCTTTTATGGGAATGTTCAGAAGAATTTTTAAAAACCCTGATATACCCAATCTCTTGTTTTTAATACCGGGTTTAATTTTATTTTTTATACCCTATCTAAGGGTTAGTCAATATAAGCACCACTGCTTTAGATTGCTGATGTTAGCCTCTACTCTTATTTTTGTGGTGATTTACAGTAGTGGTTCCGAATCGCCAACTTATATCATCGCCTTTACTGGTGTTGCGCTGTGGTTTATAGTCCAATATCAAAATAAAAAAAAATTATGGGTACTCATTGTATTTATATTTGCGTTTATAGTCACCAGTTTATCTCCATCAGATCTTTTTCCCAGTTATATTCTTCACCACTGGATTCAGCCATACGGGTTTAAAGCACTACCCTGTGTAATAGTATGGTTTGTAATTACCTATCAAATGATATTTGTTGATTTTAAAAACTTTTCCTTAAAACAAGATCATGAATAAATTAATCTCCATCGTTATTCCTGCTTATAATGAGGGCAGAACGATACATTTAATATTGGACAAGATACAAAAAGTTGATTTATTAAATAATATAAAAAAAGAAATTGTAATTGTTAATGATTGCTCCAACGATAATACAGAAGAAGCAATCCATGATTATATAAAATCAAATCCCAGTTTAGATATACAATATTACAAACAACCTTATAATATGGGTAAGGGAGCAGCCCTGCACCGTGGTATCAAAGAATCTACTGGAGAATATATTATTATACAAGATGCCGATTTAGAATACGACCCCAACGAATATAATATTATGCTAAAGCCAGTATTAGATGGTTTTGCCGATGTAGTATATGGCAGCCGTTTTATGGGAGGGAATGCCCACCGTGTTCTTTTCTTTTGGCATACTTTGGGAAATAAATTTCTTACTTTTTTAAGCAACCTCATGTCCAATTTAAACCTTACAGATATGGAGACCTGCTACAAACTTTTCAATGCTGAATTAATAAAAACGATAGAACTTAAAGAAAAACGCTTCGGGTTTGAACCAGAGGTTACTGCTAAAATTTCTAAGATTCCCAATATAAGAATATACGAAGTAGGAATTTCATACTATGGCCGCACCTACGAAGAAGGAAAGAAAATAGGCTGGAGAGATGGTTTTAGGGCAATTTATTGTATAATAAAGTATGGACTTTTTAGAGGATAGTATTATAATATAATAGTTAGTAGTAAGCATATGACGACAACAAACTTTATATATGCAATTGGACTTTCGCTTTCACTTATAGCTTGTGGGCAGACGCCATCTAGCTATAATATCGACAAGGAAGAATCAAAAATAAATTCAAATGAAATAAACAAGGCTTCAATTTCCGAACGGCATATTGATCAAATGATTTTCGGAATATTTTGTGGTGAATGTTCGCATGACTGTGCGACCATGTATCGTTATAATATGCAAGGTAATCAAAACTCACTTTTTGTCGACCACACAGACAGCTATTTTAAGAATCAAGGAAAACTCAACTTTGCGACAGAAATAACCGACAAAAAAAAGTTTGCCATAGCAGCAGAAATAGTGAAGAATATTCCTAATAGTTTATTGACAACAAAGAAAAATACTGAAACTTTTGGCTGCCCTGACTGTTCAGATGGTTGCGGAATTTATTTTGAAATACAACAATGCACCACAAACAAAAAATTTTATATTGACTGCTTAAATTTAGATATGCCAAAGGAAATAAAGAAATTTGCGGAATGTATAAAAACAAATATTCAGAAGTTATAAGAAGAAAAGCTACTGCTCACAGTACATTTCCAATACCAGAGTTTTGTGTTCAGCACGTACTTTTTTGTCTCAAAAAGTTCAATGCTCCTTATCAAGATATATGCTGAAAGTCCGGACAGCAACAATCTACAATTGTTAATACATATCAACTAAACAACGAATCCACAAACTCGTGCTTGTTGAATATCTGAAGGTCGTTCATGCCTTCGCCCACGCCTATATATTTTACGGGGATTTTAAATTCGTTGGAGATTCCTATCACCACGCCACCTTTTGCAGTGCCATCAAGTTTGGTCAAGGCCAAAGTATTTATATCTGTTGCAGCCATAAAATGACGTGCCTGCTCAAAAGCATTCTGCCCGGTAGAGGCATCCAGTACCAATAATATTTCGTGTGGAGCATCGGGAATTACTTTTTGCATTACCCGTTTTATTTTACTCAACTCGTTCATCAGATTTAGCTTGTTATGTAACCTACCCGCAGTATCAATTATTGCCACATCGGCTCCCATCTCCAATGCTTTGGTAACTGTATCAAATGCAACGGCACTGGGGTCTATATTCATGCCCAAAGCTACCACGGGAACATCCACGCGTTGCCCCCATATTTTTAATTGATCAACTGCTGCTGCCCTAAAAGTATCAGCAGCACCAAGTACTACTTTTTGGCCTGCTTGTTTAAACTGGTGGGCGAGTTTACCTATAGTGGTAGTTTTGCCTACACCATTTACACCCACTACCATAATTACATAAGGTTTGTTAACTCCTTTAAGGTCAAAATCTATAGTAGCTGTGAGTGCTTTCTCATCGAGCAATAAACTGATCTCGTCTTTTAAAAGTTTGTTCAGTTCAGTTTCTCCAAAGTATTTTTCATTGGCTGCTCGCTTCTCTACACGTTCTATAATTTCGAGTGTGGTTTTTACGCCCACATCACTACTTATAAGTATCTCTTCCAGTTCATCTAAAAACTCCGCATCTACTTTACTTTTACCGAGTAATGCTTTACTGATACGGCCAAACAAAGAGGTCTTGGTTTTTTCCAAGCCTTTGTTTAGTTGTTCTTTCTTCTCTTTATTTAAAAAATCAAAAAATCCCAAGGTGATGATGAATTAGGAATGATAAATTATGAATTATAAATTATGAATTATGAATGGGGCTAATGCCTAATTGTTAATGATCAATGGTTATAATTGGCTGACGCCTGGTTGTTATACTGTCCTGGGCTTTATTGTCATCCTGTCCCGATAGCTATCGGGAGAAGTCGAAGCAAAACAAAAAAGCCACCCGTGAATTGCACAGATAGCTTTTTTAATTTTTTTGGATAAACGAATACTATTTAAAGTATTGTTTGATGTTATCGTTGGGAACCATCTCTTCTTTAAAAGTATAGGCACCGGTTTTGGGTGACCTTACTGCTCTGATGATTTTAGCGTATTCTTTACCAGCTCCTGTTTTTAGTGTAGCAACAACTTTCTTAGCCATAGTAGTATAATATTATTATTTAATTTCTTTGTGAACGGTTACTCTTTTGAGTACACGATTATATTTTTTCACCTCCAGCCTTTCGGTGGTGTTCTTTTTGTTTTTGGTGGTGATATAGCGACTAGTGCCAGGTACGCCAGAGGTTTTATGCTCGGTGCATTCCAATATCACTTGTATGCGGTTTCCTTTTTTTGCCATGATACTTTATACGGTTAAATTTTTCCGTCTTTAATTAAATTGTTCAGGCAAGCATTGATGCCTTTTTTATTGATGGTACGCATGGCTGAAGTAGATACCTTTAGGGTTATCCATGCATTTTCTTCGGGTATGAAGAATTTTTTGGTATGCAGATTAGGGTAGAACCTACGCTTGGTTTTCTTGTTAGAAAACGAAACGTTGTTACCTTTCATTGCTTTTTTTCCGGTTAAATCACAAACTCTCATTGATATAAAAAATTGGAGTGCAAAAGTAAGACTTAATTTCTAAACAACAAACATCTTACAAAAAATATCTTTTTACCTACCTGAGTTTGTAGAGCTGAACATCTGAGCACCAATCAATTCGTCGTAATTAAAAATCAAATTTCGGTAGTAAAAATAAACAGTATAGTTATTTTCTGTTTCCATGTGGCTGCCTTCTATCAAAGTTTCGTCAGCTACTGTGGTTGCTGGGTCTTGGGCCACATATATATAATTATAAACGCCTTGTTTCAGTTTGGCTTTGCACTCGTAGCGAAACAGGTCTTTGTTGTATATCATCTTAAATTCAGGCTTCATTTGCCAATCGGTTAGTTCGCCATACACATAAATATCTTGTTTGTATGGATCAACACTGCTCAGGCTAAAATGCACTATGGCATAGTCAGGGTCATTGGATACGCCCTCGTTATTGGCTATGGAACGGCGGCCATTAAAATCTATCATATATAAGTATTGAAGGGCTGCTCTGCTTTCATCAACATTGAGCAGACAATGGTATAGTGTATCAAAATATTTGCGGGCTACATTTTGGCTAAATGCTCTTAAAGTTCTTATATCAAACATCCGAAACTCATTACCGCCATTGAACAAATTAACATCTTCAAAATTATAGTCCAGCTTGTTGCCGTTAATAAAACGTGGTTTCATATTGCTAATGGCATTGTCCCAACGGTTATTTTGGGTGATTACAATTTTTGCATCGGCAAAAGCATTGGGCATATTATAACCCAAATTGTCAACCAATACATCTATTTCCTGTTTGCTGAAACGATACTGTACATCAGTAGCTGGTTTAATAGTGGCAGTAAAACTTACTTTTTGGTTGCACACCATAAACCTTCGTGTAATGGAAGGAATATCTGGATTATCGGACCGTGTTACCTTTAATATATAGTTGCCTGCAAATAGAAATTTGAAATTATTACTGGGGAAATCAAAAGTATAATGCACATATCTTTGATAGGCATTCGATGAAAATTTCCAGTTTTCTATATTGGTATATTGCAGTCCTTGTGCATAGGCATTGAAATCATATTGAGTATAGGGATTCCAATTGGCATCGCAAAAAATAAATGAGTATTGATAATAGGTATTGTTAACGCCCAACTGATCAAAACTCATCCGAAGCACGCCATCACTGTTCAAATTAATAACTGTAAGCGGATCACCATTGGGTTGTTTCAGTTCTACAGTTTTAATTGAACTATCATAGATATAGTTTTCGCACAGTACTGTAGTTTGTGCATTGCTTGTAGTGGATATGCAAAGCAGTATAGAAATAACGAAATAAATGTTGCCTATATATAATAGGTGTAAAATGGGTTTGTTTTTGCTCATATAAGCTATCATTTAATTTTCTTGAAGTACCATCATTTGCTCAAATAATGTTTCAAAGTTAAGGTTAAGCTGCTTAATAGTGTCTGACAATTTTTTATGCTGCTCGGTTGCCTCGTTTAATTTTTTAGCATTGGAAGCAATATCCGGATTATTATAACTTTCTTCTATTGCTTTTATTTGTATTTTATGCTGCTCTATTTCTTGCTCTAGTTTGTCCATGTCTTTTTGCAATTGTATCAGTTTGTTTTTTGATACTTGCTTTTTATCGGTATCACTCTTTTCTACTTTTTTTTCTTCCTTATGCATCCGATAGCTATCGGATTGTGTTGCCACAGTTGGGAGTGGCACTACACGTTTACTATACCATTCCTCAAATTCATCATAACCACCCGGGTATTCTTTGATTTCGTGATTTTCGATGAACCAAATTTTATCGGCTACCATACTTATAAAATGCCTATCGTGACTTACCAATAGCATGGAACCTTCATAATCAATTAATGCTTTTGCCAATATATTTACACTTTGCATATCCAAGTGATTCGTAGGCTCGTCCAACAATAAAAAATTGGAACGACTTACTACAGTTTTTGCCAATGCCACCCTGCTTTTTTCACCACCTGATAGTACTTTTATTTTCTTGAAAACATCTTCGCCGGTAAATAAAAATGAACCCAATATGGTTCGTGCTTCTTGTTCTTTTATCCAAGGTGCAAAATATTGAAGTTCGTCAACTATAGTTTTATTATTATCTAAAGTTTCACTTTGCTGTTGCGAGAAATAGGACATGTGTACATTATGCCCCAAAGTAATTTTACCTTTCGACTCTAATAAGCCATCTACAATTTTTAATAAGGTAGATTTGCCCAAACCATTCGCACCAATTAATGCTACTTTATCACCTCGCACAATTTGTCCTTCGGCATGATTAAATACTACCACATTGCCAAAACTTTTACTAAGGTTTTCAATTTCCAAAGTTACTTTTCCGCCTGCATGGTCCATACCAAAACGAATACCTACTGATGCGGTATCTCCATCGGGGGCTTCAATCTTGTCAAGCCTGTCCAGCATTTTTACACGGCTTTGCACCGCTACCGATTTACTGGCTTTGGCACGAAAACGATTGATAAATTTTTCTTGGTCTTTTATATATTGTTGCTGGTTACTGAACTGGCGTTGTTGCAATAACATACGTTCTTCTTTTTGATCTATATAATCATCAAAGTTTCCTTCGAATATATTAAATTTGAGGTTGCTTATCTCCACAATTCTATTACACAAACGATTCAAAAAATATCTATCATGACTCACCACAATAACTGAACCTGCATAAGTTTTCAAATAGTTTTCGAGCCATTGAATGGAAGGTAAATCCAAATGGTTGGTAGGCTCGTCCAGCATCAATATATCGGGTTTGGTTAAAAGCATTTGTGCAAGCAATGCACGCATACGCCACCCTCCTGAAAATTGTTGTAATGGTTTGTCGAGTTGTTCGGTTTTAAAACCCAGCCCTTCCAATACTTCAGCAGCACGATTGTGAATGGTATATCCATCATGCATTTCATACTGGTGTTGCAAATCGCCAAGGCGTTCCAATAATTTATCATTATAATGGGTTTCCATTTGGGCGGTGATTGCATGCATCTGTTTTTCGATATCCAATAGTTCTTGAAATGCCTGCATGGTAACTTCCAAAACCGAGCCCTCTAAATTTTTATCTAAAAAATCTTGGGTAAGGAAACCTATTTTAATGCCTCCCTGTTTTTGTATATTACCACCACTAATGGAATATTCTCCCATCAATACACGAAGCAAAGTTGATTTGCCTGTTCCGTTTTTACCAATAAGGCCGATGCGTTCGCCTGGTTTTATTTGCCACGAGGCTTCTTTGTATAAGTACCTGCCACCAAATTCAAATGAAATGTCTTGTAAATCTATCACTGTTTATATGCTTTTAATCTGTTATCTTTTAAAGGTATGAGAAGTAAAAATCCGAGTATGAAAAATACTATCACGGCAAACAAAGAATTTTGCATGCCATCTGAATGTTGTTCAATAAATGCGAATAAAAATAGTCCAATTACCATTGCTATTTTTTCTGTAATATCATAGAAACTAAAAAACGATGCGGTATCGTGTGCTCCTTCAGGAATAAGTTTGCTATAAGTAGCCCGACTTAAACTTTGTATACCACCCATAACCAATCCCACAAAAAATGCCAATATATAAAAACCCTTTTCCGATTTATACTCAGCCACAAACCATGCACTTATACAAACACCAATCCAAATAAATACAGCCATGGATAATGAAAGTTTATTACCGAACATTTTAGAGAGGTAAGAGAATAAGAAACTACCCGCAATTCCCACAAATTGTATAGTTAGTATTGTTGGAATAAGTTTATCTGAAGGCAGGGCTAATAACTTGGCACCAAAGTAAACTGCTACTTGCATCACAGTTTGCACACCCATATTATAGAAGAAGAAGGAGGCTAAAAATGTTTTCATGCTTTTGCTCGATGTCGCACTTTTATATACTTCGTGTAGTTTATGAAATCCTTTAAACAGGGATGCTTTTACGCGGTTGCTTATTTTTTGTTCGGGTACATTATAAAATAATATTTGTGCAAAAGAGACCCACCAAACAGCCACAGCCAAAAAACATATTCGTGGAGCAAGCGAGCTTGGGTATCCGTAATTTTTCATCACTGTAATAAAAATCAAACATAATATTAATAAGGTACTACTACCGAGATATCCCAATGAAAAACCCCGTGCAGAAATTTTATCCATGTCATCATGCGATGCGATATCGGGCAAAAAGGAATTATAAAAAACCAAGCCACCCCAAAATCCGATACTTGCCATTATCATACAAAATATTCCCCAACCAAGCATTGCGGGTTGTTCGCCATTGATGCCCGGAAGCAAAAAATATAATCCCGCACAGGCTGTTGCACCCATATAACAAAAGAACTTGAGGAAGGATTTTTTATTGCCTCGGGTGTCGGCTATGGATGATAGGATAGGGGAGAGGATACATACTATTAAAAAAGAGAACGAAAGGGCATACATACTCAGTACCGTATTTTTAAACTCCATGCCTAAAAAGGTAACCGTATCTTTTATAATATGTTTATCGGC
>JAYVCI010000171.1:0-14878 GCA_043750035.1 Chitinophagaceae bacterium | reverse complement strand
CACTTAGGTTAAGAGCTGGTAGTGGTTTCGATAAATATTTATGGAGCAGTGGAAGTACCGATAGTTTTTTGGATGTAAATGCCACAGGAACTTATTGGGTAGTGGCTACCAAAGATAGTTGCACAGGCAAAGATACTTTGCGTATCACGGGTATTACACAACCCCCCAAAGTAAACTTGGGCAATGATACTTTTATTTGCGGAGGCCAATTAAAACTTGATCCTGGAATGGCAGCAGGCTATTATACTTATAAGTGGAGCACAGGCGAAACTACACGGAATATTATAATAACCCAAAGTGGTACTTATTGGTTAAAAGTTTCAATAGGCTCTTGTTCCGATTCTGATGCAATTAATGTTGATATATTTAATGTGCCGCCCAATTATTTTGGTCCCGATACTGCCCTGTGCGACGGTGATACTTTAAAATTAGACGCCACTCAAAATAATCATTATACCTATTTGTGGGACGATGGCAGCACTTCGCCCAAACGATCTATATATACTAGTGGAAGATATAATATTGAATGGGATTTACTAACGTGCAAATTTTATGATACCATACAAGTAAATTTTGTAACCCCGCCCGTATTTGATTTAGGCCCAGATACCATACTTTGTTTTGGAGATACGCTCACACTTGATGCTTTAAATTGGGACTTTCCGCATAAATGGAATACAGGCGATAGCACCCCAACTATTATAGTAACACATACAGGAAATTATACCGCAACAGTTAGAAATGGAGCATGTGTTGTGAAAGATAATATAAGTATTGCTTTTATAAATGGCCCACCTATTTTACTTAATGATACCTATACTATTTGTACAGACTACCACCAGAAAGTTACCTTATATCCTGGGCCGGCTTTTTCGTATTTGTGGATGCCCGATGGCGAAACAGATTCATCAATTACCATTAGTTCGCCACCGCAATATATAACAATAACTGTAACTGATAAACGGGGCTGCAAAAACAGTAAAGATATAGCAGTTGAAGAACTTTGCGGCCCTAGGCTATTTGTTCCCAATGCATTTACACCCAATGGAAATAAATTGAATGATATATTTTTACCCAAGGGAGTTTTTGTGCTTTCTTTCCAAATGGATATATATAATAGATGGGGTGAAAAAGTATTTGAAACGAAAGATATAAACCAGGGCTGGGACGGCAAACATAAAGGTAAAATGTGTGCTGAGGATATTTATATATATATGATAACCTATGGTGGTATGGGTAATTCCGGCCCAGAGGAGTATTATTTGAAAGGGGTGTTTTATTTGTTGCCGTAGTATTATTTTAAAAAAAAAGCAGCGTACCTTTTTTGTGTACGCTGCTTTTTTTTCAAAAAAACTGATATATTTTATTTTATTCGTATCATTACAACATTATCACCTGCCCAACCCCAATGTGCTTGAGTACCTGCTGTTTGAGTAAAAGCAAATTGTAATTCCACTTGTTCCCCTTTGTTAAGATAGGCAATTGTCTGTATGTCCGATGAAATAGATATGCCTGAGGATGGTCCACTGCCAATCATAACTGATTTTATTAATGCTCCTGTTTTATAATTAGTTAAATATAAATACATTTCTGGACTTGAGGCACATGCGGCTGTACCATGCCCCATAATTAAATAGTAGCCAGTTGATGGTGCACCCTGCGTTAATATTTTAGGGCTTGATGTAGATTGAGCAGCATAACTATTCGAAATACCGCCACTTGCAGTACCTCCCCATTGATTACTACTTGAACTACCCCAATAACTTCCCGAACCAGTATAATTTGAAGTATCAAAATCCCCAGTAAAAGAAGGTAAAGTATTGGTAATTACCCCGCTGTTTATGCTAATCCCACTGCCGGCTGTATATGTTGAACCCGAAGAAGGTGTTTGTGGTACCCATGCTGTTCCATTCCATGTAATTACTTGGTCTTTTGTAGGGTTGTCAATATTGAAATTCTTAACTTTTTCAGCTACCCTTGCTGCAAATGCATAGGGAACAGCCGAAAACCTTCCCTCGGCGATAAGAGCACTTGGATGTCCTGTAGTTCTATAATATAGACGATACCATAAATTGCTATCACAAGGCAACCAATCCACACCTTTCATTTGCACACTTGGGGCACAGATAAACTGCGGGTCTCCAAAATCAATGCTGAATTCTCCAAATTTGTTGGGTTGAATAACAACTGAACCACCACTTATTATAAATTCGCAGTACACCTTATTCGCACTACCGTTTGGCTTACCGTTGTACAATTCCACTTGCACATCAATTTGTGTGGTGACTGGAACAATGAAGCCAGCCGAATCATAGCGGGCAATAGCATCAAGATGCATATAGTTAGGAATACTGCTTGAGCAGGCTTGGCTCATTGCATATTTTGATGCAATGACAATGATCGAAAGTAAAATAATTTTTTTCATTTTTGTTTATTGTTTTATGATTTTTGTGTTAGAAATAGTTAGTCCATCTTTGGTGATATTTAAAATATAGATACCAGGAAGAATATCTGTAGTGGCTAATGGCGATGTATTTGACATTAAACTTTTCGTTATTAATTCACGACCGGTGATATCAAATAATCTAGCAGTGTATTTTTGTCCATCTTTTGCTCCACTAATTTGAATATTAAGTTCATTTAATGAAGGGTTAGGAAATACACTTATTTGTTCAACAATTTCGGGTACTTGAGCAACTGTGGTTATGCTAATAGGGCGAGAGGTGCCAAAGGGATTTCCTATTGAAGCAGACATTAATGGATTATTCCCCCCGCTTGAGGAAAATCGGATTCTACCCATAGTTTGGGTTTGGGCATTGCCATTGAATGACCAAAGCATAGATATAGCAATTGCTATTAATAGAGTTGTTTTTTTCATGTTTTATATTATTTTAGTTTATTGAGTCACATTTACCTTTATACAATCTAACGCACTGGAAGGAGATACAGTACCAGAATTAACAGGTGTAGCACCGTTAGCTAAATATACTATGGTATTCCAATCGACTTTGCTACCTTTGACAAATTGATATTTAGCTATTCCTTGTGCAGAACAATTTCCAGGACCGTTGGGATAAATATAATTTATTGTTCCTACAGCATTTCCATTTACAGTAACATCAATCTTACTAATTGGAATACCTGAATAATAACCTGAACTTGCATAAAATGCTACTTGCGAGTACCTGCAAGCGTCCTTTTTTGGACCAGTTTGGTTGTTTAGTGCAGTAACATCGGTGCATTTATAACATCCCGAAATAAGTGAAGCAGAAACTGCCAGCATAATAAATATTATTTTTTTCATTTTATTTAGTTATTTAGTTTATTTCATTTACTTCATCACGCCACGGCAATGCTCAGTATGGCACTATCAACCCCCACCTCGGTATCGTTTACCACGGCACGCAGCATGTACTCGCGGTTTTGGGCTGGGGCAGTGGGGCGGCTGTCCACGTAGGGCGAGTGCGTATCGTTGGCAAGGAAAATCCACGCAGGTGTGCCGGCTGGGCGGCTGTACACATGTACCGATTCGGCCCCGTGTTTTTTAAAGTTTACCTGCACGCCCAGCGGGGTACGCTCAAGGGTGTACTCAATTTGTATAGTGTTGGGGTCGGGGTGTCCGCCGCCGCTTATTACGCCCATGTCAAGCCCCTTGGCCTCGGTATAGGCAGCATTGGCTTTCATTATTTTTACCTTGCCACGCATGGTAAGCAGGCTGGTTGTTTTGGCGGTATCCTTGTCGGCCACCAGGTTGGCCAGGTTCTGTTTTTGGGCATTTACCGCCTGTATTTTGGTGGTAATAGTGTCGCACAGTGCCTGCTGGGCCGTTACGTCGGCAGCGGTAAGGCCTAGGCTAACACCGTATGTTGCTATTTTTGCTTTGTAGTTGCTTAGCCAAGTTACCAACTGGTCATCGGCTGCGGGAATGTAATCTGCCATAGTTTTTCTGTTTTTTTAAGTTTTATTAGTTGTTAATTGAGTTAATTGCTTTTGTGGTCCCGAATAAGATTGGGGAGAATGCGGCCTGGGATTGGAAGAGCCAGCCCCTTCCAGTATTGCATGCCGCTTGAGATGGATTGCTTGCCGCCGCGGTGGTACTGTGCCAACCCCGAGCCTGACTGAATGCTGCTTGGGGCAGAGTGAATGCCGCCTGAGCAAAACCGAGCCGAGGACGAGCTGCAAGCGGTGCCGCCAGTGCATGGCTGAACCCTGCTTGAGTGGCATGGAATGCTGCTGAGAAATACTGAGTAAAACCGAAAGGTGCTATTGCCCGAAACCCCTTTACTGGCAAGCTTTTTAGCGAATTGTGGGGGGGGGGTAATATAGGCTTAAACACTATTTTTAGGTGGTTATTAGCTGTTGTTTTCGGGTTTTAGTAAAAATCCGTAAGTAAGATTTTGCGTGCAATTATAGGGAAGAAAAGGATAGGGTGCAAAATATTTTTTTTGGGATGGTGGCATTCACATAGATTTGACAACTTTGCCATCAGCGACGCGAGCAAAGTTGTCAAATCTATTCTGCTCCAAATCCTGAAACCGCTTCGGTTCACGTTTCGTAATCCCGAATCCCGATTCCCACAATCGTAAATATCGTATATCGTAAATCGTAAATCCCCCTTATTTTTGCCCCCATGAATCTACAGTTAACCGAAGAACATTTGATGATACGCCAAGCGGCACGCGATTTTGCTCAGCAAGAACTGCTGCCCGGTGTGATTGAAAGAGACGAAACCCAAAAATTTCCAGCCGAGCAAATTAAGAAATTGGGCGAGATGGGTTTTATGGGTATGATGGTCGATCCCAAATACGGAGGAGCTGGAATGGATACCGTAAGCTATGTATTGGCTATGGAAGAAATTAGCAAGGTAGATGCATCAACATCAGTTGTAATTTCAGTTAACAATTCATTGGTTTGTTGGGGACTTGAAACCTTTGGAAACGAAGAACAGAAAATGAAATACTTGGTTCCTTTAGCAAGTGGTCAGTGCCACGGAGCATTTTTGCTAAGTGAGCCTGAGGCAGGTAGCGATGCCACTTCGCAAAGAACCACAGCAGTTGATAAAGGCGACCATTATATATTAAATGGTACAAAAAATTGGATTACTTGTGGCAATACCGCAAGCACCTATTTAGTAATAGCACAAACATATCCCGAGAAAGGACATAAAGGAATTAATGCTTTTATAGTAGAGCGAAATAGTCCGGGAATAACTCTTGGACCCAAAGAACAAAAAATGGGAATCAGGGCCAGCGATACACATTCCGTAATGTTTCAGGATGTAATAGTGCCCAAAGAGAACAGGATAGGGGAGGACGGCTTCGGATTTAAGTTTGCCATGAAAACCTTGGGCGGAGGAAGAATAGGTATTGCATCTCAGGCACTGGGCATAGCCTCAGGAGCATTTGAGCTGGCTGTGGCCTATTCCAAGCAACGCAAAGCATTTGGCACAGAAATAATGAACCACCAGGCCATTCAATTCAAATTGGCCGATATGGCCACGGAGATTGAAGCATCGCGTTTGCTTTGCCTTAAAGCAGCCTGGCTCAAAGACCAACATCTGGAGTATGCAATTGCTAGTAGCATGGCTAAATTATACGCATCGAAAACCGCAATGGATGTTACCATAGAAGCAGTACAAATACACGGCGGCTATGGTTATGTAAAGGAATATCATGTGGAACGACTGATGCGGGATGCTAAAATTACCCAGATATATGAGGGTACCAGCGAAGTGCAAAAAATAGTTATTTCACGCGAGGTGTTAAGATAATAGCCCCATGGGCCACATATACAAACTTCTATTTACCCTAAGTTTCTTTATACTGGCATGTGTACTGCCAGCCCAGTCGCCTTTGCAGTTGATGCATGGGCATCAAAATCACCACGCTATATATGTAGCAGAAGCCCAGGAGCACCCCTCAAAAAGACCCGACAGCTCTGCCAAAATAGCTATAAAAAATATTAAATTTGATAGCAGCATCACCGATTCTGTATTGAAGGTGCTTTGCAATCCTTTTATGGCAGCAAGCTATAGAAATCCATTTGTTGATGAAGATAATTTCGAACAATTCGAACCCCCCGAAGGCTCTATTCGCCGTCCGCCTCCCCGCAACAATTTGCTCATTTTTATTGTGGTTATTAATATCATGTTTGTGGTGGCTATTATAAAAATATGGAGCGAACGGGAGATATTTTCCATGGTGAATCAGGTAATGGCCACTGGCAATAAAACTTTTAGCTATGTATCCCAACAAAAATCGGCAGCCAGTGGGGTCAATCTACAGTTGTTGTTTTTATCGGTACTCATCCTTTCTCTGGGTTATTTCTTATATGGCGATACCAGCTTTATGGCCACCGATTTGGTTCCCGTTATCAAAATAGTTGCTTTGGTCACTTTGTTTTTTGTGATCTACTTGGTAAAAATGCTCGTCCACCATTTAATGCAGTACCTGCTTCAGGTTGATAGGCTTGCCATTATTATGATAAACAATACAATCGTTGTAAACTTCTTGATGTTGCTCTTGGCGTTTCCGTTATTCCTGATCAATTACCTCAACTTCGGGCTTATTTCTGTGGAGCAGTTAAATATTACGCTTCTGATATTATTTGTAATATCTCTAATTTACAGAATTTTACGACAGACACAGGGGTTATTGCCCGTGTTCCATTACCCCGCATTGTATCTTTTGCTATATATTTGCACCTTGGAAGTTATACCTTGGCTTTTGGTATATTTTTACTTTAACTCTTAAACAAAACTACAGAACTTGAAAAAAGTAAAAACAATTTTAGTGTCGCAACCCCGGCCTGATGGAGATAAGTCGCCACTTATAGACATTGCAAAAAAGCTCAACTGCAAAATAGATTTCAGGCCCTTTATTCAGATTGAACCTGTTTCAGTTAGAGAGTTTCGCAATCAGCGGGCACCGCTTTCCGACTTTACGGCTATCATTTTCAATTCAAAGAATGCCATTGATACCTATTTTGCCATAGCCACTGAAATGCGAACAGCAATACCCGAGGATATGAAATACTTTTGTATAAACGAGCAGGCAGCCAATTATATGCAAAAGCACCTGCAAGTGCGTAAACGTAAATTGTTTCATGGCGAAGGTACTGAAGCATCACTGATGAGCCTGTTAAAAAAGCACAATACCGAAAAATATTTCTTCCCCTGTTCCGACATCCGCAAAGATGATATCCCCGATTTTCTGACCAAACAAAAGATATTCTTTAAAGAAGGAATGATATACCGCACCGTTTCAGCCGACCTTTCCGATTTGGCAAATGTGTATTACGATATTATCGTTTTTTATAGTCCCGCAGATATTAAATCATTGTATGATAATTTCCCGGACTATGAGCAGAACGACACAAGAATTGCAGCCTGGGGAAAAACAACTATCAAGGCTGTAGAAGATGCAAACCTCACGGTAAATATTGCAGCCCCCACACCTGAGTGCCCCTCGATGGGCTTGGCTTTAGAGAAATATATCATACTTGCAAGCAAAGGATAATTTTGAGCACACAGGCAACCTTTTCAACACTTTTTTGCTCAATGGTTAAAATTTGTTTCAAGTCTTTTTACAAAATATTCCATTTATAGTTTATAATTGCGGCGAAACTTGAGCAGCATCCATCTGAACATTATGCAAAAACTATCTATCAAAGCCCTAATCTCAACAACAGTTTGTTTGTTAGTAATAGGCAATACCGCTAAAGCACAGCAGGATCCCTACTATGCTCATTTCATGTTCAACAAGCTTACCTATAACCCGGCTTATGCAGCTAATAATATGGCTAACCATGTATGTGCCACGGTGGTTTATAAAAACCAATGGTTCGGCTGGCAGGGAACACCCACAACACAAAATTTTAATGTGGCTGCCAATTATGGAAAAAATGGTTTTGGATTGAACATTGAGCAAGACCAATTGGGTTTTCAAAAAGGTGTTAATTTCGCCTTTAGTTATGCCCGTAAAATTGAAATGGCCAATCAGCAATCCTTATCTATTGGTGCTTCGGTAGGTTTTTTGCAAAAAGCACTCGACGGTACTAAATTGCGTACCTTAACCGACCTACAAAAAGCAACAAGTGGAACCGATCCCAGTATTCCCAATATTGACGCCACACAGGGCAAGCCAGATGTAGGTTTTGGCTTATATTATACCAAACAATCATTTATGGGTTTGGATAATTTTTATGGCGGACTTTCAGCAACCCATCTGTTGCCCGGCAAACTCACTTATGCTTCGGGCGGATCTATCAATTTGAGGACACACATACAGCTAATTGCAGGAGGTGACTATCCAATGGGGGCAAATATTTTACAACCCAATATTAAGATCAGGACAGATTTGACCAAGTCGCAGGTTGAAATAAATGCAAACTATATTATAAAAAACCAATATTGGGGAGGCATTTCCTATCGCTGGGATAGCTATAAATTTGGTTACCGCAGTGATGCAATTATTTTGATGGCAGGGTGGAAACCAAATCCCAAACTAAAATTTGGAATTTCTTATGATATCACGGTTTCTCGTTTGGGTCAATTTAAGAATAGTTTTGGAACCATTGAATTGATGGCACAGTACTGTTTCGAACTTAATTTTAAATCACCACCTTCTAAGAAATACTACGATACACGCCGTGCCAACGGATGGCAACGATAATTTTTTAAACTGAAAATCAACCTATTAATAAATCAACAAAAATATAATTAGAGAAAAGGGCAATAATAGTTTCAACTGCACGTTATGTATATCAAAATCAAAATCACACCTTTTGATAAAAAAAACTTGCATTTTTGGTCGAATGGCCTACTTTTGCATACTTTTCGACAACTATAAAATATAAAAATGAAAAGATTAAATCTGTTCCTAATAATCGCAATAACCTTAACTTTAGGAAGCTGCGGCTTAAATGGAGATAATGGTGAATTGACAGGCGTTCCTGGTCGTCGCAAGTGGTTTCACCAAGCACCGATGGGTACGGTATATGTTCCAACTGGTACCTTCCACATTGGGCAAAGTGACCAAGATGTTGCTTTCAGCCAACTAGCTCAAAATCGCCAGGTGTCTATCCCCGCATTTTATATGGACGATACTGAAATATCAAACAACGAATACCGTCAGTTTGTATATTATGTTATCGATTCATTAGCCCGCACAGAACAAACCCTTACTTATACTGACCCTGACGGGGTAGTCTATCTGGATTATAAAAAGAAAATTAATTGGGCAGATGATACTTGGGCAAAATCAAAATACATGTACCAAGATAAAGATAAGTACTATAACAGACCACAGGTTAATGTTGTAAATTTAAGGTATGTATGGTATTGGGAAGACCATGTAGGTGCTGCAGCATATACAACAGGCAATGAATGGTACAGTAAAAAAAGGGAAGATTATTTAATCAAAGAAGAGTTCATGATTTATCCTGACACCTTGTGTTGGGTTCGTGATTTTACTTATGCTTTTAATGACCCTATGACCCGCCAATATTTCTCTCACCCCAAATACGATGACTATCCGGTGGTGGGTGTAAGTTGGCATCAAGCCCGTGCATTTTGTCACTGGCGTTCACATCGCTTAAACAATTTCTTATACAATATTAACGAGTACAGTCAGGAACAATTCCGTTTACCTTCAGAAAGTGAATTTGAATATGCAGCTCGTGGTGGTAGAGATGGCAACATGTACCCTTGGGGCGGACCTTATGTTCGTAATACCAAAGGTTGTTTCTTAGCCAACTTTAAACCAGGCCGTGGAGACTATATCAATGATGGAGGTTTTTACCCTGTAAAGGTTAATGCCTACTTCCCTAACGATTATGGTTTATATTGTATGAGTGGTAATGTAGCCGAATGGACAAATTCAGCTTATGCGGAACAAGGAAACCAGATAACCAGTGATGGTAGCCCAGAATATCGTTACCGTTATAAGAAGGAAGAATCAGAAACTCAGAAGAAGAAAGTAATACGTGGGGGTTCATGGAAAGATGTAGCATACTATATACAAAATGGTACCCGCACCCAATACGAATATGCTGACTCATCAAAGAGTTTTGTAGGTTTCCGATGTGTGATGACGTATATCGGACGTTCTAATAAGGACAAGGAATAATTGATTTTCCCATATCCTTTTATATTATATTTTTCATTTTAAAAAAATCAATTTTTTTTCAATAATCCAATTAATTAATTTCTAACATTAAAATCTAACCAACAACAATGAGTAACAAGACAGGTTTTTTCGAAAGCAAAACAGGGAAAAAGATCATGGGTATGATCTATGGTCTCGGAGCATCAGTAGTAATCGTAGGTGCATTATTTAAAATTACCCACTGGCCTGGTGCCGACTTTATGCTGATAGTGGGCTTGCTTACTGAAGCATTTATCTTTGCGATATCAGCTTTTGAGCCCCCACATCAAGATATTGACTGGTCATTGGTGTATCCAGAACTAGCAGGGATGGAAACTAAAGAGAAGAAGAAGAACCAAGGTACAATCTCTCAGCAGTTAGACAAAATGTTGGAAGAAGCCAAAGTTAGCCCCGAGTTAATATCTAGTTTGGGCACCAATCTTAAATCTTTGGGCGACAATGTTGCAAGTATGAGTGATATGACCCAAGTATCTGTAGCTACCAGCAATTATGCTGAGAATGTGCAGAAAGCAAGCCAATCAATGGTAAGCGTAAACGATTCTTATATGAAAGCAGTAGAAGCTATGAATGGCTTAACCTCCGCTTCCTCTAATTCGCAAGAGTATGCCAAGCAAATGGAAAACATCACTAAAAATTTGGCTTCTCTCAATCAAGTTTATGAAATGGAGATTGCAGAATCTAACAACCATTTAAAAACCATCAATTCATTTGTAAGCAATTTGAGCAATGTGGTAAACACGCTTAGTGAGACCGAAAGTACCGCCAAACAAATTACCACTGAAATTACTACTTTGGGCAAAAATTTATCTTCGCTCAACAGCATCTATGGCAACATGTTGTCAGCCATGAATGTATCACGCAACTAGTTCAATCAAATAATATAGGCTAATTTAAAAAAAGGAGAATAAGAAAATGGCAAGTGGTAAACAGAGTCCAAGGCAGAAGATGATTAACATGATGTATCTCGTGTTAATAGCCCTTTTGGCCTTGAACGTATCTGCAGAGATACTGAAAGCCTTTTATTTAGTGGAAGTATCCATGTTAAAATCAGGCAAGAATATAGATGAACGTAATTTACAAATACTAGGAGCTTTGCAAAAAGCTGTTAAAACGGAACCTGCTAAAGCACAACCTTATTTGGATGCTGCAAAAGATGTTGATGGTAAAGTAAAAGCATTTGTAAAGTATATTGATGATATAAAATTATATTTGGAAAAAGAAACCGGTGGAAGGTTTGAAAAAGGTGAATCTGGCGAGGGTCAATTACAAGGACGTGACAATATGGAAAAACACGCCAACTATATGATCAATGAAAATCATGGTGAGGAAGTTAAGAAGAAAGTAAATGAACTCAATGCTGATTTATCAAAAATTATATCTAAAGTCCCCAATCCGGTTGACCCCAAAAAACTATTATCATTACTAGAATTGGTAGCAAAAGACAATCCTGACAATGCCCCACATACTTGGCAGTCTGAATTGTTTGAGCATACCCCTTTAGCAGCAGTTATCACACTATTGACCAAAATGCAAAACGATGCTAAAAATGCGGGATCAGAATGTATGGCAGAATTGGCCTTGAAAATCAATGCTGCGGATTTTAAGTTTGACCAATTGGTTGCTAAAGTAATTCCAAAATCTACCATGGTATTGGAGGGTGAAAAATTTGAAGCAGAAGTAATTCTTACGGCCTACAACTCAAAAGACCAAAATGCGATGACCGTTAATGGTTCTCCCATTCAAGTTAAAGAGGGAGTTGGTAAATTTGAGCAAGCTTCAAGCGTAGGTGAACATAAATATAAAGGAGCAATCACTGTTAAAAAACCAGATGGCTCAACTGAGGAAAAACCATTTGAAGGTGAATATATTGGTTTTAAAGCATCAGCTACTATTTCAGCCGATAAAATGAACGTACTCTATATAGGTTTGGAAAACCCAATTACTGTTGGTGTATCAGGAGCAAGGGCAGAAGATGTGGAATGTAGTTTCCCAGGAGCCTCAGCCAGAAAAGTAAAACCAGGTCAATATATAGTTGAAGTAGGAAACGGCGTAAAAGAAGTAAAAGCTACAGCTACTGTAAAAGGTAAAGCTATGGGTTCAATGACTTTCCGTATCAAGAGTGTACCTAAACCTTTCCCATTATTTGGTAATAAAGAGAGCGGAAGAATTGCTCCAGGGGAGGTGAATCTACAACCTATTATATGGGCAGGTCTAGGTCCCGAGTTTTTGTTTGATGGAATGAGATATACCGTAACCAAATATACTTTGGTATATACACAAAAAAGACAAGACCCCAAATTCTTTACAGTAACAGGTAATGCAATTTCACAACAAATTAGAGATGCCATGAAGAATCCACGTAGCGGAGACCAAATACAAGTATCAGGCATTGAAGCTATGGGACCCGGCAAAGTAGGTTTGGTTCGGTTGCCTTCAGCTATCGCTTTGACCGTACAATAAAAAAATTAAATAAATACAGATATGAAAAGGGTTGCACAGTTTATTTTGGTTTGGTTGCTGGCCATGGAGGTAAATGCACAAAGCAACACGTTTGACCAGTTTATCTATAACCGTTCGTCAGTTAATGAACGCGGACTAATATACTGGCCCCACCTTCGCGAAGCCGATGTAATGTATTGCTGGCGTGTGGAGCGTATGATAGATGTTCGTGAAAAAATGAATATCTTGATGAAATGGCCTAAAAACCCACTGTCGCATGTATTGCAAAATGCAATGACTGAGGGTTATTTGACTCCCTATTTTTCAGATTCGTTGGATCGGGAAATGACAATTGATGATGTGGTAAAATTTACCAGTGATGAGAAGGTGACTTTTATTCCAGACGACCCCGCAGATCCTTTTGGACCTGGGCATGATACAGTAATTAAAATTGTATTAAATTGGGAAGATGGTATAAAGAAATTTAAGATAATGGAGGACTGGATTTTCGATAAAAAGGAATCCCGTTTTTATAGCCGTATTATATATATAGCTCCCATGTTCACCAAAACTGTAAATGGGACTCCCGCAGGAGAAATACCTGTATGTTATTTTAAATACCATGATAATACAGGTAAAGACAGTATGTGTTTCCGCAATATAGCTATTCATCAAGAAGTATATAACCGAAACAACGATGCTACCCGATTAACGTATGACGATTTCTTCGAGTTGCGTATGTTCAGCAGTTGGATATATAAAGAGTCAAATCCATTTGATATGCGTATCAATCAGTTTGATGAATTCAAATCAAGCCCTGTTAATGCCTTGATAGAAAGTGACAACATTAAGAAAAAACTGTTTGAATACGAACACAATATGTGGGAGTTTTAAATATCGAAGTTAAAAATATAAAAAGCCTTTCGTGAAAACGGAGGGCTTTTTTATTTAGTGATTGAATGATTTATGCTTCCCCAGAATCTCTTATATAATTGACAGTCAGTCAGTCTCGTCTTAGGACGAGATACATCGTACATCGTAAATTCTTCTTAGCTTTGCGACTCCAATGAAAACCTTATTATTATCACTACGATTGATGGGCGAAGGCGTACTATTTGCTTTCCAGAGTTTGTGGCTCAACAAGCTGCGTTCATTGCTATCAGTGCTGGGCATCACCATTGGTATATTTTGTATCATACTGGTTTTTACTATTACAGATTCGATGGTGAGCAATATTAAAACGAGTATACAAAGCCTGGGCAACGATGTAGTGTTTGTGCAAAAATGGCCCTGGACTTTCGGCCCCGAATACCCATGGTGGAAATATATGAACAGGCCACAGCCACAAAAGGAAGACTTAGAAAAACTGGAACGAAAAATTGGTCACATGGCGTTTTCTGCATTTACCGCAAACCTTGCCCCACGCACAATTGAGTGGAACTCAAACTCAGCCGAGGGGGTGAGTATTACAGCAGTTTCCTATTCATATAAAGAAGTAAAAATCTTGGAATTTCAAAATGGCAGATATTTTACGGAGGCTGAATCGAGGGGCGGGCGGGCAGTAGCTTTGATAGGGGCAAATTTGGCAGCAAGTTTATTTGGCGAAGGTGACCCTGTTGGCAAAATAATAGAAATAAAAGGCCGCAAATTACGTATTACGGGTGTGTTCAAAAAAGAAGGGGAAAGTATGTTGGGCAATAGTTTGGATAACCAATTAATGATACCCATGGAATACGCAATGGGCTTTGCCAATTTGGACCAAGACAACCGCAATCCAACCATATTGGTAAAAGGAAAAGAAGGAGTCGGCTTAGATCAATTAGAGAATGAACTGCAAGGCGATATGCGTGCTATCCGGCATTTAAAACCACAAGACGAACCCAACTTCGCATTGAATAAAATAACATTGCTCACTTCAAGTCTAGAAGGATTTTTTGCAGCACTTACCATGGCAGGTTGGCTTATTGGTGGCTTGTCTATTTTGGTGGGCGGATTCGGCATTGCCAATATTATGTTTGTATCTGTTAAAGAAAGAACAAATCAAATCGGCATTCAAAAATCATTGGGGGCAAAAAATAATTTTATACTATTACAATTTTTATCTGAGTCGGTTGTGTTGAGTTTGTTGGGCGGTTTTATTGGAATCTTATTGGTTTGGTTGCTTACTTTAGCTTTTAAAAATGCAATGCCATTCGAGGTAAGTTTGGGATTGAACAATATATTAACCGGAACTTTTGTTTCTATTATAATAGGTGTAGTTTTTGGAATTATCC
>JAYVCI010000170.1:0-3034 GCA_043750035.1 Chitinophagaceae bacterium | reverse complement strand
ATCATTTTAATTCTTTCGTATTTCTCTTTTAGTAAATCATGTTTCTTCATTTGCTTTTTTAAATGCAAATGTACGGTTTATTTCTTTACAAATACTATGTAGCAGCATATGCATTGTATTTGAATATTGATTATCGAGGATCGAATTATTCTATTCCTGGTGATTACGATGCCATGAGACAACCTCCATTTTGGAATAAGTAAATTAGTAATGTCATAACAATCTTCAACACATACCAAAAATCCCATAAATTTGCAAAACAAAATGTCAGTTTGAGCAATGTCAGTCTGAGTTTATCGAAGACAGAGTTTGAAAGAAGATTTTTCTCCAGCTCACCCTTCGATATCCGCCGCGGCGGACAGGATCGACAGTATGTACTTGATACCTTATACTAGCTACTTGATACTAAAAATGTCCAATAAAAAATATAAAATCCTCGTAACCGGCGGCATGGGCTATATAGGCAGCCATACCACGGTGGCATTACTTGCCCAAGGCTATGAAGTAGTCATCGTCGACAATCTTTCAAACAGCCACGCATTCATCTTAGACCGCATTGAAAAAATAAGTGGTACTCGGCCCAGGTATTATAATATGGATGTGTGTGATGCGGAACAAATGGAAAAATTGTTTGCTGAAAATAATGATGTGGCTGGTGTAATACATTTCGCTGCATACAAAGCCGTGGGTGAATCGGTGGCTGAGCCTTTGAAGTATTATCATAATAATTTGAGTGGGCTTGTTACCATATTACAAGCTATGCAAAACCATCATATTCGCAACTTTGTATTCTCATCCTCATGCAGTGTATATGGCAATGCTACCCAATTGCCCGTTGATGAAAATTGTCCTCTACAACCTGCGGAGTCGCCTTATGGAAATACGAAAAGAATTTGTGAAGAGATATTGGTTGATGTTACCAAAACTGGAAATGCAAATGTAATCGCCTTAAGATATTTCAATCCCATCGGTGCCCACGAGTCTGGTTTGATAGGAGAATTGCCCATTGGTCAGCCCAGCAATTTAGTTCCCGTTATCACACAAACTGCTGCAGGGCTTAGAGATATGATAACTATTTTCGGTAATGATTATAATACTCCAGATGGCACCTGCATCCGCGATTATATACATGTGGTCGATTTGGCCGATGCCCACGTAGCTGCAGTTGCACGCCTATTAGAAGGCAAACAACTACAAGCTTATGAACTATATAATTTAGGAACAGGCGAAGGTGTTTCTGTAAAGCAAGCAATTGATACTTTCGAGGCAGCAACTGGCCAAAAAGCAAACCACCAATATGGTCCACGCCGCGATGGCGACGTAGTCCAAATCTGGGCCGACTGCACCAAAGCAAATAAAGAGCTTGGCTGGAAAACTAAAATATCATTGGCCGATGCCATGAAATCTGCCTGGAAATGGCAACAAGAAATTTCAAATTTGGGAATATAATGGTATTACAATATCGCTTGGTACCGCTGCAACTTGGCGGGCAATACTTTGCCCATATTTAATGTATATTTTACGCCCCTGCCTTCTCCGGTTACTTTTATTAGGCCACGCTCAGCAAGTTCTATAAAATCGCGTTGCAGTGTTTTACGGTTTACATCAAAAGTGTCGAACAGTTCTTTGGTTTGTATTACACCTTGCCTATATAATACTTGCATCAATTGTTGTTGGCGTTCGTTCAAACCATTGTGGCTGGCAAAGTTGATACTCCCTGCTTTTTCAAACACATAGTTAATTACATTTTTTAGTCGGGGTGTGGCCGTATTGTAATGGGTGTTGCTGGTATAATAGTTTTTGAGATTGTCCTGCAAAGTTTCCAAATATTCTTTGTGCAATTTGTAACCAAACTTTATATAATCGGTAAAGTCTATAGGCTTGTTCAACTTTGCATCCACGCCTTTCTGCATAGCTATTTGGCATTGGGCTATATAAGCTGCTTTCTGTTTATACAGTTGTTGATCCAGAACCAAAAGTCCTGCCAAGGTGAGGTTATGCCTTAGCAACCAATTGAATTGTAGCAAACGAGCAACCCTGCCATTTGCTTGTGCCCAAGGACCTTTCATCAACACAAAGAAATGAATCACCCACGATTGTGTGAGGGGGTCCCATTGCGTATCATGCTGCAAAAAATCGCATAAGGCTGCCATACCACTATCATATAATATGGATAAATCTACGCCTTGGTAATTATATATTTGGCTGGTGAAAAGATCGTTTTTGATACCCTCAGGTGGTTTGCTAAAAAACACATGCTGCATATCGTTGAGCATATATACATCGAAAGGCAAGTCCATGCGTTTGAACAAAAACATTTCTGCCTGGTGGTAGCCCATCACTTCTCGCTCTAGCTGTTCGAGCGGCTGCTTTTCGTTATTCACCAATTGCTTTACATGCTCAAATTGGTAATCAATACCTTCGAGTGCAGTACTATAGTGTACCCTGTATAAGGCAGATTGAAGTCGTTCTTGCTCGATGGTATTTTCGTCCAAATCTACAAACCTAAATATACCCAACATTTTGGCATAAGCATCCAACGCACTTTGTCCTTCGCTATCGGGCAAATTGATAATGGGTGTGAGCAGTTTGTCTATTACCATTTTTAGTGGCAACGAAAATACATATATATATATACAAGCGGGTATTTAGTACCCCCCTGTTTTTCTGTGTATAAACCTCTAATTCACGACTGGCAATGGTTTAAGTAAAATATTATGTGCAAAAAATGTACGATATACGATGTATGACATACGATGTGCTGACGCAACGAATATAATTTTGACTGACTCTTGATTTCACTTACGATTAAAAGTTCTCGTCAATAAAAATGTACGATATACGATGTGCTGACGCAACGAATATAATTTTGACTGACTCACGATTTCCTCTTCATAACATGCTTCTTTCGAAGCTGTTTGTGACGCTTAGTATATGTTAATAAATAAACAATACATTTAAGGTGATATTTTATAATTCCATTCACCTCTAAATTCATTTCTAAATAGATTTACTTTATCTAACTCTTCATCAG
>JAYVCI010000169.1:0-38845 GCA_043750035.1 Chitinophagaceae bacterium | reverse complement strand
TTTGAGAAATAATTGTAGAGAATTGATTTATCTCATATACTATATTGGCAAAGGCTTCTAGTTTTATTTTATATAACTGGTTTTGCAATTCTATTTTCTTATTTCTTCTAAAAGATAGAATAGCAATTAGTGAGGTAATGCTCACCAATAACAAACCGCCAATTTGCACTAATTCTGTTACTGTCATTTGCTGTCTTTTATTCCTCTGCCGCTATTGAAAGTTTCCCCTCATCCATCACATATTCCTTAGCCTCCACCTTCCACAACTTATTAATTTCGGCTTTTATTTTTTGCTCAAATATTTCAATAAGTTTTTTGTTTGAATTTACCAATGCCTGTTCTTCTTCTATGCGTTTTACAATTTCTTTTTGAATGCTGATTGTTGGAAAGGGGATTGGAATAGAATTTAAAGCTGCTTGATTTAATTTCGGTTGTGCAGCACCTGTGATAAAGATTTTCAAATCAATTGAGTTCAAATAGAGTTCAATAAAAGTTCGAGTTGCTCTGTTTTCAAATTGTAAAATGTGAGCATGATTATTTACCCAATTTTTTCCAGAGATTGAAAACGCAATTGGAGTTACCCTTGCTAATAAATTTGCCCCATCTTCTGAAACCAATAAATACTCTCCATCAAAAATGTAATCTTCAACATAGTCAACAATTCCTGATGCTCCGTAATAAGGATACTTGCCGCTACTTCTATAAGATTTTGTAACTGGTTTTCTTTTGCTATCTAAATTCTCACACAAGTCACCTAGTTTTTTCATTTCCCAACTTTCATCAATATCAATTTGTGGTTGGTAGTTTTCGGTTACTTGTTTTGCTCCATTAATTATTTTTTGATATGATTCTATTTTGTTTACGATTTGTTGTTGGACTGATAGAGGAGGAAGAGGGATTTCAATTGTTTTAATTTCTTTTAAGTGCAAATTGGGAACGCCTATTCCTTGTAGTCTTGAATTGAATTGAATTTTAACATTTTCAGAATTTACTAATTCAAGTAGATATTTAGGTTCTATATTATTGCTCGGTCTCAATAAAGCAAGACTTACATAAATGTCAAAAATAGAATCTCTATCAACAATAGCTGCTACACCTGTTGTTCCATTCTTTGCCAATAAAATATCATTCAATTTAGGGGATAATCTTTTATGTAATTGTTTGTGTAATTCTTCTGGTATGTATTTAACATCATTCCAATTAATTTTCTTCTGTGTGACGTTTTTTGATGAAAGAAAAATTACTCCTTCATTAACATATGTTGGAGTTTGGTGAGTACCATCAGTAATTATATCACATACATCACCCAACCTCACCATTTCAAAATTACTTTGCTGCACATTTTCATTTACACGGTATCGGTCAATAGATAAATTGTAATCACCATTCCCTTTCACTTTTTCTTTTTCTACAACAAATACATTTTTATTATCACTTTCAAATAGGGTATTCTTTTGCAATGCTGTTTTATACTGTTGCAATAATTTTAAACAGCCTGTTAAATCACTTTTATCATTCGCTCTGCGTTGTGCACCTAAATCAAAACCATCATTATCTATTTTTACAAAAAGTATATTATCGGTTTTTTTTGCAAGGGTTTTATCCAATAATAATATAGAAGTTTTTACGCCGCTGTAGGGTTGAAAGATGCCTGCGGGCAAACTCACCACGGCATACAACATATTTTTATCAACCAACATTTTTCGCAGTGTTTTGTATGCTGTCGCACTCTGGAAAATAATTCCCTCGGGTACTATAATACCTGCCCTGCCCGTGGTGGGGTGTATATGTTCGGCTATATAATCTACAAACAATACCTCACTGCGGTTTGCCTGTATGGTAAATTTTTTGTGTGGTTTAATTCCCCCCTTTGGTGTCATAAATGGCGGGTTTGCCAGTATCACATCATAATATTCGTTCCATTTATCTTCGCTTGTTAAGGTATCATATTCATATATACTGGGTGTGGTAAAGCCATGCAAATACATATTAACCAAACTCAACCTTACCATATCAGGCGATATATCATAACCCACCACATTTTGCATCATCTTTTTCCGGTCATCAGGCGTTAGCCCCACCCCAGCCTTCCCCTGCGGAGCGGCACCTCTTCCCTTTGATAGAGAGTTTGATTTTAATATATGTTTGTAAGCAGAAATTAGGAAGCCGGCTGTGCCACATGCAGGGTCACATATAGTTTCATTTTTTTTTGGTTGTAATACTTCTACTATAAAATCTATAATATGACGGGGTGTTCTAAACTGTCCTGCATCGCCTTGTGAGCCGAGTATGGAGAGCAAGTATTCAAAGGCATCGCCCAGTTTTTCACTGTGGTCGTAAGTAAAATCATCAATTATTTTAAGAAACATATTGAGTGTTTCCACATCGGCATAAGGAACTTTTGCTCCTTCAAAAATTTTCCTAAAAAAATTGGGAAAGTTTTTATCGGGATGCAGCGATAGTTTTTTCAATCCTTCTTCATATAGTGAATACCTATCTGCCCCACCCAATTTGGGGCTGAACAAATTTGTCCAACTATATTTTTTAAAATCGCCCGAGAAGAAAGCAGCCTTACCTCCAAATGATATAGCTTCTTTATCCATATCATCCATAAACTTATATATAAGAGCAATGGTAATTTGCTCAACCTGGCTTTTGGGGTCGGGCACTTTGCCCACCAATATATCACGGGCGGTATCTATTCTTCTTTTGGTTTCTGTATCTAGCATGTTGTCTGAACTATGATTCTTGTGATTTATTTGATTGTTGTGATTATTGTTGCTTAAATTTTTTGTTAGTAAGGCGTTTAAAATTCAAACTCATTTCTCCGAAGTTGATAAGTAGACCAATTTCAAGATTGTATGCTTCTAGATAATTGATTCCTTGGGCAAAGTTTACCTCTTCAAGTTTTGTTATCGCTTTTAATTCTACAGATATAAGCCCTTCAACTAAAAAATCAACCCGTCTGGTCCCTATTTGTTCATCACGATAAAAGATTGGCATTTCAAATTCTCTACTGAAATTAATACCTGCTAATCGCATTTCAATATCTAATGCTCTTTGGTAAATCACTTCCTGAAAGCCATTCCCTAAGATTTTGTGAACAGTAATTGCACAGCCAATTATTTTGGAAGTTAACTCTGAGTATTTGTATTCTTCTTTTATCATTGTTTTTATTTAATCATAGTCATCATATAAATCAAACGAATCATAGTTCAGACTATTATTATGCAGCAAAAAGGTGTAGTGAAATATTTTCTTTTATATATTGAGGTATGAGAATACGTAACTCAGGTGTTAGTTTGCGGAATACATCTCCATTTGGGTTTGTATTAAGCAACGCGAAGTTTTTAGTATCAATAATGTCTCTAAATTCTTTATCGCTTATATAACTTTTGAAATAATTTTTGGCATAGTAAAATATTTCCTCGTCGGGTAAATAACGACTATCAAATTTTTCAAATTCATCTTCTAGTAATTCATCCTTGCTTTTAAAGTAGGGTATAAAACCAAAAATCTTTTCTATAATTTCTCTTATAGTTAAGTGCCTATCAATTTTTGCGGCATCTTCTAATTTAGTAAGATTATAATACTCTTCGGGCTTATCAAAAATATTTTTACGAACATATTTTTCTATAGCATCCCAATCCATTTCCTCCATCATTTTGCGTACTTCTTCATCCGATTTAATTGCTTCTTCAAATCGGTCAAAATACATTCGATCAATCTTCATTCCCTCTAATCCTATTTCTTTTACTGTTATAGTTTTTAGTGGGTCAGGATTTGAGCTGTCATATTCCTCTATTATATAAGGTCTATCTCCACCACCTCCCTCACCAGCAGGTTTTACAGGTAGTTTCAGGACTTCATCATAATTAAATTTCTCTTCAAAATATTCGCAGTTGGCAAAGAAATCAAATAGTTTAAAATTCTTTTTATCGGGTTCTGTAATTTGCTTGGCAAGTTCTTTATCTAATAGTTCATTAAGGAAATTATGTTTGCGGGTTCCCCTACCTTTTATTTGTATAAAATCAGTTGGCGAAAAAATGGGACGCATCAAACAAACATTAAGCAAATCAGGGCAATCGTATCCTGTAGTCATCATACCAACAGTAACACATATTCTTGTTTTACTTGTTTTATATAATGGATTATAATTGCCCGAACCGTTTAAATTATTATTAGAAAAATTGATGGTGAATTGTTGTGCATCTTGCACCACTGAGGTAACTTGTAATGCAAAGTCAGATTGATATTTGTTGGGATACATTTTATCGGCAAACTCATTTAATATCTGAGCAACTTTAGCAGCATGGTTTTGACTTACACAAAATATGATAGTCTTTCCTATCTCACCAGTAACAGGGTCGAGAAGAGCATTCTTTAGAAATGTTTGGCAAAATATTTTATTGGTATTGTCGCTAAAAAATTTCCTTTCAAAATCTTTCTGGTAAAATGATTCTTCTTGTTCATTGCCACTTTCATCGGTTATCATAACACTGTAACCTTCATCTGATAAAAGCTGTGTAGTAATCTCACTTCTTGCATCAGCCACTATTGGGTTTACCAAAAAACCATCCTGCACACCATGTAGTAATGAGTATTGGAAAGTAGGTTTACCATCAGCACAACCAAAGGTTGTATAAGTGTCGAGCAACATTCTTCTTTCCAGTTCCCTTGGGTCTTTATCGCCCAGCTTTTTTGGGTCAATTTTTTTAAGGTAGTCTTTTGGTGTTGCAGTTAATCCCAATTTATATCCAATAAAATATTCAAATACGGCTCTGCTGTTTCCACCAATACTTCTATGTGCTTCATCTGAAATTACTAAATCAAAATCGCTTGGAGAAAATATTCTTTTGTATTTATTCTTGAACAAAAATGATTGAACAGTGGAAACTACAATATTACTTTTACGCCATTCATCTTTATTTTCTTTATATATACAACAGTGAAAATCGTTACGTAAATAATCTTTAAAATCTTTCCATGCCTGTGTTTCCAATTCTAATCGATCAACTAAAAATAAAACACGTTTCGCATTTCCAGTTCTTAAAAATAATTTAATAACTGCCGCCGCAGTCAATGTTTTTCCTGAACCAGTTGCCATTTCAAAAAGAAAACGGTCTTTGCCATTATTTACTTCTTCTTGTATTCTTTCAACTGCTCTTATTTGATATTTTCTAAGTAAACGAAGTTTGTTTTCATCCAAATAATTTTTCCGTTGTGTTTCATCAATCCATCTTGGGTCTTTATCATAATTGGTTTTTTGTGTAGTAACTATATAATCTTCTTTTACTACTTCCTCAATCAAACTTTGTGGGTCAGGATTGAAACTAGCAAAACCTTCAACAGTTTCTGGCGATGGAAATTTAGATATAATATTTGGATTGCCTCTTTGTAAATCCCATAAATAATGTTGGTTGCCGTTTGATAAAATTACGAAGCGGCAATTTTGAGCATTGGCATATTTTCTTGCTTGCTCTTTAGCTGAGAGAGGATTTACTTCTTCCTTTTTTGCTTCTAAAACTATAAGCGGGAAACCTTTGTCATCAAGCAACAGGTAATCCATAAAGCCATTGGATGTTTTTTCAAAATCATCTCCTAAGTCATTCAATTGCTGTTGTGTAATTTTGGTATTGCTTTCCAAAACTATGTTCGCAGGCTTGCCATTCTCAGGAAAGAATAGCCAACCAGCTTCCTCTAAGAGCTTGTTGATTTTTATTCTTGCTTTAGCTTCTGCCATTTATTTAGGTTTAAGTTTATACGTGCAAACCTAATATGTAAATCTTAAATATCCTAATATGGATTAACAGTTCCCAATCCCAAATTCTTGGGTCACTGACCCAAGAATTGATTCGAGTGACTTATTTCTGCAACTATTGGTTGCAGAAATAAAAACGAATGAACGTTACAGAATATATACCTATAAAAACAGCAGAATCGATACACAAATTAAGATATAAGCAAACCAATTCGTACTTTCGCAGCACAAATCAATATGTTCACCCTAAAATTCTACCCCTACGACCTCAAATTCTCCGAAGTGTTTGCGGTATCGTCCAATGCCAGAACATCGACTGAGGTTATATATGTGGAACTGGGATTTGACGGAAAAACTGGATATGGGGAAGCATCGTTTCCACCTTATATGAAAGAGCGGAGGGAAGATAATTTAGTATATTTATCGAAATTAAATTTAGATGTGTTTACCAGCCCATTTCAGGTGCATGAAATATATCAGTATATGGATAGTTTGTCCAGTGAAAACACACCCGCCAAAGCTGCTATTGATATGGCTTTGTATGATTTGATGGGGAAGTTATTAGGGTTGTCGGTTAGTAAGTTATTGGGCTTGGAATCGAACAAGATTATATATACATCTTTCACCATCGGGATAGGCGATGATGATTTTATTTTACGCCAATTAAATAAAGCCAAACAATTTAAAACAATTAAAGTAAAACTGGGCGGAGATATATTATATAATAAACATGCTATTGAATTTATACAAACACATTCAACCCAAAATATTGGAGTAGATTTTAATGGCGGACTGCCCAATAAAGAAATTGCATTGGATATAATACAATGGCTTACCACAAAAAATATATTATATATAGAACAACCGCTGCCCGTTTCGCTCGAAAAAGATTATATATGGTTGAAAGCTGAAAGCCCTTTGGATATATATGGTGATGAATCTATACAAAGTGCAAATGATATTATATATAAACGCGATTTGTTTGATGGTGTAAATATAAAACTAATGAAGTGCGGAGGCATCAGCAAAGCCTACCAGCAAGCAACTATTGCTCAAAGCCTCGGACTTAAAACTATGCTGGGCTGTATGGCTGAATCGAGCTGTGCGGTGAGTGCTGCGGCTAATTTGGCAACTATGTTCGATAGGGTAGATTTGGATGGGCATTTAATGATGGCGAATGATTTGTTTGAGGGGGTTGTGGTGGTGGATGGGGAGTTGAGGTTAGAAGGAATAAGGAGAAAGGGATAAGGAGAAAGGAATAAGGAGAAAGGAATAAGGAGGAAGGAGGAGGAGGACGCAAAACAATTACCTTATCAAAGTAATAGTCCCTTTATAATTTTTCTTCTCGGTTTTGCCAGTTTTGTTGGTTTCTAATAAGTAGAAATAAGTACCGGCAGAATAGGGCAGGCCGCCATCGTTATAACCATGCCAGCAGTCATTGATATCTGTGGTTTGCCAGAGGAGCTCGCCCCAGCGGTTGTATACCCATATATGAAATTCATCGCAGGGTGGTTGTATGCCTGCTATATGGTAACAATCATTTATTCCATCAGCGTTTGGGGTGAAAGAATTGGGAATTAATATAGAATCTATATTGCCTATTTTTATATCAATGGTTTTGTATAATGTATCGGTGCAGGTGAATCCAGGATTTACTATAATACCCACTTTATATTTGCCCGGTGCAGGGAATGTATGTGTTATTGGACTGATCTGTGAGCTGTCGATTGTTAATGAATCGAATAGCCAGTTATACTTGAGTACGCCGCTACTTTTATTGGTAAATTTATATATCAATTCACAGAGGCCAAATTCGTAATCGAAATCTGCTTTTACAGTTCCTACTATATTAATACTATCTTGTACTTGTTGTGATATATTACAATTAAGAGAATCAATCACTGTAAGTGTTATTATAAAAACACTTTCTTTATTATAACGATGCGAAGTATTATAATTGGTATCGGTGCTGCCATCTCCAAAATCCCATATATATGTTTTGCCGGGCGTGCTTTGGTTGTTCATATTCACGTTCTGCCCCGCACAGCCTTGCTTTGGGCTTAGGGTAAATTTTGCATGGGTAGTGGTATCGGCATTTATCCAAACGGTTTTTTCTATACTATCAAGGCAAGGTGTTCCTCTGTTAATCACAAATTTTACTTTATAGAAACCGGAATTTGTATATATATGAACCGGATTATTTACAGTGTCCATTTGTCCATCACCAAAGTTCCATTCAGTGCGGGAGCTAAAGGTGCTCTTGTTTTTGAAAACCACTTTTTTATCACAACGTTTTTGTTGTGCTTCAAAATCTGCTTTGCCTGATTGGTATATTTCTACTGTTTGATAAGCAGTGTCATTTACATTGCAACTATTACTATCATTTACCACTAACTTCACTATATATTTTCCGGGCGTATTATAAGTATGCGGCTGTGGATTTTTTGCGGTATCATAACTGCCATCCCCATAATCCCAAAAGAAATATTTACCGCCCGTACTTTTATTGGTAATTGTTGGAACCAAGGGTGGGCAAGTCTTTCGGGGGCCTATATCAAAGTCGGCTATTACAGCGTTTGTTATTTGAAAATCTATTTTGAAAGATGCATTACTGCACCTTGGGCTTGGATTTTTTTCAGAATAAGAACCCGTAGTGGTAGGAAAATTACTAAGCTGCGATAGGCTATTGGTTTCGGGACAACTTGAGCATACAGATTGATACACCACACCCTTAGGATCGAAGCGGCTGGTTCCTCCGTCCACATGGTCGCCCGATTCAAATTGTTGTCCTGACGAGCCATAATAAGTAGCATAAGCTCGGGTAGCAAAATTTTTGGTAAGCACAATTAAATAAAAATCTTTTCCATCCGTAGTTTTTTGTATGGCATTGGATGAGACCTTCAGATTTAAGGTAGATCCTGTATGGTCTCCATTTGCAGCCACTTCGCTGCCCCAGCCACTAAAATATACATTCTCGCAATGGTCAACCAAAAAAGCACTGGGGTTTAAATCTGCGGTTTTGATACCACTTCCAAAACAAGTTGTTAATATAGTTTTTTGCAAAGAAGAATCAATCTTTATAATAAATTGCCCGCTGTTAGGTTCACTAAAAACACCATTGCTCACCGCCCATACACTATCAGTTTGCCCCGTGGCATATACCATTCCTTTGCGGTCGGTTTCAATAAAATATACTTGGTTGTATTCGCTGTTACCTATATAAGTTCCACTCACAAATTTGAGGCTGTCATTGGTAAAACAATATATATATCCATCAGCCCTGCCACCCAAAAAATTGGGGTTGATGGCCAATGAATCTGTTTGCAAACTATCGCTGTTAGTGCCGCCACCTATATATACTTTATTATTATTCGTTACTTCCACACTATACCAATCATCATCTTTTTTTCCTCCATAATATGTTGACCAAACTATATTGTTTAGTGTGCTGTCTAGTTTAATCACAACACCATCCAGTCCTCCTGCCAGCGATTTTTGTAATGCTAATTTCGATACCGGGAAATTTGCAGAGCGTGTACAGCTTGCAATATATATATTATTATCGTTATCTAAATCTACTTCGCCCCTAAACTCATCAGCATAATTATATTTTAATGAACCGCCTGAGTTAAATCCATCATCCCCACTTCCACCAATATAAGTTGAGCCCACAATCGCACTTCCATCTTCCGTAAATTTGGTACATATAATATCATAAGCACCATTAAAACTTGTATCATAACTATCAGTTTTTACTGGAAAGTTTTTGGATGTGGTAGTCCCGAATACCACCAATTGGTCATTTCCATCTGCTATAATACTATGCGGAAATTCACTGCCCCCGCCTCCCAGATAGGTAGCCCACAATAAAGCAGAGCCATCGGGTTTATATTTGCTAATACTTATATCACAGGGAAAGTTTTCCCAACCCGTACTTACACCACCACCAAAACTTGTTTGGAATGCACCCGATGTTGCAGGGTATCTGCCATTTACTACACTGGTGGGCGATGAGGCAATTCCGCCAGCAAATAAACTTCCTTTACTATCATACGTTGCAGTAAATCCAAAATTATCTACCGTGGAACCAGAATAGGTGCTAAATACCAAAACGGGGTCAATCACCAATGGGTAATTTGTATTATAGTCACCCAATTCATAGCTTATCATATTGCCTGTTAATTTGAATTTGCAAACAATAGGAATTTTATTGTCATTTATCACTTGCCATGCTACGGGGGCTAGGTCTTGTACTAGTCCCACAGTATTATATATATGCAGATTCCCTTTAATCAGTTCCAGCTTTTCTGCTCCCTCAATTTGCATTTTTATTTGTGTGGGCGAAACTCCTTTTTTTATATAATACGTATATTTGAGTGAACCCGCCAAAGGTTCCATTTTTAAATCAATACCATTATATAAATTGTGAATGTCAATTTCGCCAAAACCATATACTTTCGATTTCCATTTCGATTCGTCATTGCCCAGAAAAAAATTATAATAGTGTTCAGTTTTTTTAGTTGCAGATAGTTGAAAATCATTAGCTCCTGTAAAGCTGATGAACATTTGGTTGCCGGGTAAAACATTTGGTCTTTCTTTGGTTTTTCCGTGCGGGTGTGCAATAATTTTAGACCAAACAGTATCATTAAATTGTACATATCGAAGTTTGTTTTTTTCTATAACAATGCTTTGCGAATTTGCATTCAATATATATTTGTAAGGAGCATCCCATTGGCCTTTGTTTTCGATAAAAGTTTGGGCATTTGAAATATTGGAAGAAAATAAAAGCAGCATTATATACCCCAATGGATATATACAAATATTCTTAATCTGATGCTTTGCTTTTAGAAATTTAATCATTGCGTGGAGAACAGGGGTGGCCATATTCAATGACAAAAATAAGCAATAAAAAGTTGCCCGATGCAGGCAAAGTTCCAGGTGTATCTTTGCAGCATGTTTGAAAACGCATCCCGTACAGAAGTATCGCAGCTAGGCGAGTTTGGCTTGATTGATCATTTGGCCGTAAATTTTACAAATAACCAACCTTCCACCCTCAAAGGCATCGGCGATGATGCTGCTGTAATTGAAAAGGATGCCGAAAATGTAACCTTGGTGAGCACCGATTTATTGGTGGAAGGTGTGCATTTCGATTTGCATTATATGCCCCTGAAGCACTTGGGCTACAAAGCTGTAACTGTTAATTTGAGCGATATATATGCCATGAATGGTACCCCTCAGCAAATAACAGTTTCACTTGCATTTTCAAACAGGTTTTCATTGGAAGCAATCGAAGAATTATACTCGGGGATTAAGCGTGCTTGCGATTTTTATGGTGTTGATTTGGTGGGAGGCGATACCAGCAGCAGCCGTTCGGGTTTGATGCTTAGTGTAACAGCAATTGGTACCTGCAAAAAAGAGCAAGTAGTATATAGAGATGGGGCCAAAGAGCATGACCTCATCTGCGTAACCGGCGACCTTGGTGCAGCTTATCTCGGACTGCAATTATTAGAACGCGAGAAAAAAATATTCCTCGAAAACCCAGGAGCACAGCCCGATTTGGATGGGTTTGATTATATTCTTGAACGCCAATTGAAACCAGAGGCACGGAAAGATATGATACAATTTTTGCATGACAATAAACTGAAACCAAACGCTATGATGGACATTTCTGATGGACTCAGCAGTGAATTGCACCATATTGCAAAACAATCAAATGTAGGAATCACTATATATGAAGAAAAGCTCCCAATAGATCCCATTGTATATAATAATGCCCAAGAACTTGGTCTCGAATCAACCACCTGTGCATTGAATGGGGGAGAGGATTATGAGCTGTTGTTCACTATTCCGCAAAGTTTGTTCGAATTGGTAAAAAATGCGGAGGGTATTAGCATTATTGGGCATTGCACCGCAGCGGGAAGTGGAATTAATATGGTAAGTAAAGGTGGGACACAATATAATTTGCCTGCTCAAGGGTGGGTGTCAGTGTGAGCTTCTACTTCGCTCAGCTTATCAAGTAGGGAGTGGAGAGTGGGAAGACCGAAGCCATACCGAAACTGTATTTGTATTAGGCCAATAATTGGTCGACATCCCATTTTGGTTGGTCTCGTATTTAAAACGAGACCAACCCGTAGGCATTATCTATGTGGCTTAAAACTTCACCACAAAATGCAGATTCAATCTTCGCCCTGTTAAATAATTCGGTACTGCATATTGGTGGTTTTGTAAATCCTTCACCCAAAATACGGATGCTGAATTATTGAATTGTAATAGATTGAAAACTTCCAGTGCCACCCACATACTTCTTATATGTTTTGCCCAAACGGGTTTTGCTTTCGGCTTGAATTCGTCCACTATCATTTTGCTGAAACCTATATCAACACGGCGATAGGGAGGCGACCTGAAAAAGTTGCGGAATTTATAATTATCTGGAGGGCCAAAAGGCAATGGGCCACCTGCCACCAAATTTAGCGACATACGATAACTTGGAAACTTGGGCAAATAATCTTGAAAGAATATATTAAAATTAAATCGTTGATCAGTTGGACGAGGTAAATATCCTTGGTGAATATATATACTGTCCACTACGGTATTTACAGGGTCGTAAGGGTTGGGATCATATACTGTTTCGCCTTTTGCATTTCTATATCTATAATAGTCATCGTTATCTATATCCTCTGCAGTTTTCATTATACTAAGGCTGGCCCACGATTCCATGTCTTTTACAAAATCGCCATTTACACGCATGTCCAAACCTGTGGCATAGCCGTGGCTGGCGTTCTTAGCGAAGTAGCGAATTTTAACATTGTCTATATCATAAGGAATTAAATAATCATACTTTTTATAATAGGTTTCTGCTACAAATTTGAACGGACGTCCCCAAGCTTTAAAATTCATGTCGCTTCCCAATACCAAATGCACTGAGCGTTGCGATTGTAACGATAGATTTAACACCCCTAGTTTATCACGATATTCTCTATAGAATGGTGGTTGATAATACACACCACTTGATGCACGAAGTAATATATCCTTTTTTCGTTTTTCACCTACAGCCAATTTCTTATTATATTTTCTATTGGGTTCAAATGATAAGTTTGCCCTGGGACTTATAATAGTTTGATTGGTGACATCATTATAACCGAAGCGTACACCATAAGTGAGCATCAATCTGCTGGAATCAATTAATTTTGTGGTGTTCTGTATGTAGGCAGTAGCACGATTGGTGGTTAATGTATTATTTGCTGCTAAGAAATCTCGAAGTTGAAGTTGTGGCCCAGGTTTAAAAGGAACTATAAAATCGGATGAATCATAAAAATTCCATTCATATAAAGCATCTTTAATATATTCTCTCTGCACATTTACGCCCCATAATAAATTCACCTTTCGGTTGAGGTAACTGCCCTTTTGCTGTAATGAAAAAACCTGTATATTCAAATCATTTCTGCCATGGGTAAAATATACACCCAAGCCACGCAAAGACTTAGGTTTGCCAAAGTTTTCAGATGCCAAATTTGTTTCTAAATCACTTAAACGATAACCACTAATTACATCAAAATATTCGTTCTCTTCGCTCCGGTATCCCGATGCGATAAATTTGAGTTTGCACTTATTATTATCCGATGTCCAACCTAAAGTAAGTCCGCCCATCATGGTATAATAACGCATTAGCTCACTGCCATCAAACCCAACATACAATTGCATGGCCTGGTTCACCGTTCCAAAATTTGTGGTTCGATTTTGTGGAATAGATAGATAATGATTTTGAGCCAAACTACCCAAAAACGAGAGGTTCCAGTTGCTTGATATATTATATTTTAGCAATGCCTGCAAATCAGTATAACGAGGCTTGTAATCGCCTTTGGTATCTAATGAGTTTAGTACATAAGCCGTATTGCGGTAACGAAACCCTGTTAAATAAGAAAATTTCTTGTTTCTACTAATACCTTCTGCTGATAAATAAGCACCCATAAAATTTACATTCACGGATGTTTTAAAAGTATCGGGTTCCTTATAGGTAACATCCAATACACTCGACATTTTATCGCCATACTTTGCATCGAAACCACCTGCAGAAAACTTGACAGATTTTACCAAATCGCCGTTTATAAAACTAAGTCCTTCCTGCTGCCCATTTCTAACCAATTGTGGGCGGTAAATTTCTATATCATTTACATATACCAAATTCTCATCAAAGTTTCCGCCACGCACATTATATTGGCTGCTCAGTTCATTGTTACTTGCTACCGGGCCAAGGGTTTTCAATATATTGGTAAAATCGCCCGAAGGGCCAACTACAAATTCAATTATATGCGGATCTAATTCCACCATAGGTTTTTCTCTTTCCTTTTGGGCAGTAAACTTAAATTCGGTGAGTGTGTTTCCTATTGGCAATAGCTGCACATCTAACCTATATACTTTATCTATATCTAGCGATTTTACTTTCTCTGTTTGTATAAAACTTGCATCATCATTTCTAAAAATTAGCTTGTTCTGTCTTTCAGCACCCACGGTAATTCTATAAAAACCAGTGTCATTGGTTCTCACAAAATTGCGGGTGATATCATCTATCACCAATAAATTTTTAACTGGCCTATTTAAAGAATCTAGCACTGTTCCCTGCACTACTGCCAGTTGCTGCGATTGTGAATTGAAACTTAAGATTATACATACTGCCAAAAACAAAAACCTGGAATAGGCACAAGAACCCGATACTTTTGAAATGGTGGCATAAGCTTTATTTGGTGGCATATATATTTATTATTTTAAAAAATTAACTAGAGTTTTTTCACCCAATACCTATAGTTATATGCTGCAAATATACCCAACCCACCTTGAATATTGGTAAACACCAAAGAAGGTTCAGCAAATGGGTTGCCTTTGTTGTTTAAATGGCCAATGGCAGAAGTATGATATTTATAATAATTTACATCGGCATGCATAATACCTAAAGTAATTTCTGTGCTCACCACATTTCCAGTTCTCTTGTCACTTAAATAAATTGTTGAATTTTGAAATATCCTTTGTCCATTTATATCAACATCTGTTACATATTCTTGTTCAGCCTTTTCAAAAAAGGCAAAATTTTGACGGCTGCTTAATACCGAATCTGTAATATTTCCTTGCGTATTATATAAGTATTCCCAAATTTGTGAATTACTACTGATATATACTCTATAATAGTCGCCCAATGATTGTCTATCGTCAAAATAAGTTCTTAATTGATAAAATATATTTAATGTATCTTTTGTATGGGGATCTAATTCTGCTTTCAATTCAATTTTTTTTGCCAGTGATAAATTGGAAAAAGGCGGGAATGGAACTGTGCAATTCCCCGTCACTGTTTCACTACCTCGTGATACTTTGATACTATATATTTCACCAGCTATAATTTTCAAATGACTGGAATCAATCGTAAACGCTAATTCATTTCCATCGTACAACAAAGTATATACAACTGAATTATGTGTAATCTCCACTTTGGCATCGGGCAAACTATTAATTATTCCCCAATTGTTTTGTTGCTTTTGCCCAAAAACGGGGGTAGATTCTGTAACATATACTTTAATCAAAGAATCTTGTGGGGAGATATATGATTGAACCACCAACTGAATTTTGGCGGGAGGCAGTTTCACATTGGTTGCATTCTTTTGGCAAGATGCCATTGTTATAATAATAACAGATAATATGATAATATATTTACGCATTTTCTGAACTAAAATTAAAATTTGAATCCATAAGTAACTGTGGGCAATATTGGGAACAAAGTTATTTGCTTGAGCTTTACAATTCCATTTGGGTCAGTCTGTGTAAAATAGAAAAAAGGATTATACTGATTATAGACATTGTAAACGCTAAAATCCCAATATGATTCATATTTCTTATGTTTTTTAGTATGCTTGATCCCAATATCCATTCGGTGGTAAGCCCCCATCCTACTGCTGTTTTTGGAACCATAAGTTTCAGCCGGAAATATATTTCCTTGACTATTCATATTATTACTATTCCCTGGTTGGTGCAACATGATATCATATTGTGCATTTTGCAACGTAACGGCATTACCGGTGCCATATACCCATACCATTGAAAATGTCCATTCCTTATTGGGTTTATATATAGCTACCACTGACATGTCGTGGCGGCGGTCGTATCGTGCATTGAACTTTTGGCCAAAATTCAAATCGGCAAATTGTAGTTGGGTCCATGATAATGTATATCCTACCCAGCCAGTAAATTGTCCCACCTTGCGTTGCAATAAAAACTCTGTACCATAGCTCCATCCTTTGCCCTGGGTAACTACTTTTTTCCATTTGTCTTTGCCTGCTTGGGCGGGGTCGGCAAATATATCATCTATGCCCAATAATGATGCACCTTCTTTATATCCAATAATATTTTTCATTGTTTTATAATAACTTTCAACAGTAATGGCCAGGTTATATTTTGGAATATCACGGGCATAGCCAATTGCCACTTGCTGCGATTGTTGGGGTTTAAGAAAACTGGTGGTTGGAATCCACAGATCAGTGGGCAAACCAATACCGGTATTCGACAACAAATGTATATACTGATTCATCATGGCATAGGAAGCCTTGAATGCATGATTTGTTTTGAGTGTATATGCTGCCGATATACGAGGTTCTGGCTTTATATATGTTTTGTCTTTTAGTGCAAAGCTTGATATGCGTAGGCCGCCATTCACTTTCCATTTCGTGTTGGGTTTCCAATAATCTTCTATATATATCCCCGATTCGAGTGCATTTGTGAATTTTTTATTTGAAGTATTTAACGAAGGGTCAATTGATGTTTTCACAACAACTGCACTGGGTGTAAAATGGTGAAAAGTAGCTAACAATCCAAATTTTAAGTGATGTTTATTGTTATAATAATAATCAAAATCATGTTTCAAATTAAAATCGCGAATGCCAGAAACATAATCAAGTTTATAATAGTCAACCCCAAAATTAAATTGGGAGTACACCTTGAAATTGTAATTGCTATATATAAAAGAAGTATTGCTAAAAAATTTATTGTTATATAAATGGTTCCACCTTAAAGTTCCAGTAACATTGCCCCAGTTTATGCCTGCACTAAATTTAAAATCTTGTTCTTTAAAACTGCTGAAAAACACATCACGCCCCAAATATCCACTTAAATATATTCTGTTTTTTTTGTTTATATCATAATTTACTTTTGCATTAAAATCATAAAAATTATAACCCCCATCGGCACCCGGGGCGGTGTTTCTAATAAGTGGGCGAAGAATTAAATCCAAATATGTTCGCCGGGCAGATATAAGAAATGAAGCCTTATTCTTAATTAGTGGGCCTTCCAAAACAAAACGGGATGATATACTACCAATACCTCCTTCACCATGAAATTTGGTTTTATTTCCTTCTTTCATCTGCATCTCAATCACGCTGCTCAATCGGCCACCATACCTTGCAGGGAAGCCGCCTTTGGTAAGCTCCACACTTTTAAGTGCATCACCATTGAACAAACTAAAAAATCCAAACAAATGATTTGCATTATATACAGGTGCGTCGTCCAATATAATTAAATTTTGGTCAGGCCCACCGCCACGAACATATATACCGCTGCTACCTTCGCTACCTTTTTGCACACCGGGTAATAATTGTAATACTTTTAACACGTCTTTTTCGCCCAATAGTGCAGGCAAATCTTTAATTGTTTGCACAGGCACACTTATCTGGCTCATCTGTGCATCTTCGCTCACCTTTGGCTCTTTTTTTCCTTTCACACTTACTCCTTCAAGTTTGGTACTCTGCACTACCATTTCTACCGTAAGTTCAGTATCATGCTGAATATTGATGTCTATAATTTCTTTTTCAAAACCACTGAAAGCAAAAACCAGTTGATGCTGGCCTATGGGCAGTTGTACTGAATAAAAACCATATTTATTTGCCTGCACAGAAATAGCAAGTACAGGCACAGCCACAGTAACACCGGTCAATGGCTCCCGACTTCCTTTTTCATATATATAACCGCTTACAGAGTATTGTTTTTGTGCAAAGCACAGCATTGGGAAAAATGATAGTAATAGTGCGAGCTTTTTAATCGTCATATATATATTAGGTAATTGTTATTATAATATAATGATTTGCAATTGTTGTTGCTTATATAATTGCAAAATTATGTTTATAAATGCTAAGTTCACTTTTTAACGGAAATAGTTGGGTTCAGTTGCAAAAGTAATTGTTTATGGTTGATACTCAATAAGAAAAATTATTTTTTAGAAGGATGCAAACTGCCATAAGCGAAAAATTTTCATTAAAGAAAATCCTTTCCTTACAATGTGCCTATTTTTCAAAACCCACCCGTCCTTCGATACGAGACCGAATCCTATATGATAGCTTTCTTCTTTGCAATATTAATAGCCTCTACTTTGTTATGTGCATGTAGTTTTTTGTAGATATTTTCTATATGTTTCCTCACGGTTTTGGGGCTGATAAAGGAATTCTCGGCAATCTGGTTATAGTTGAGTCCGTTTGAGAGGGATTCCAAAATCTCAATTTCGCGGGCTGATAAATTCATATCATCGGTGCTTTCTTTGTAAACTATAGGTTCATTTTTACCGCGAAGCAAAGTCAATGTCCTCGAGGCAATTGCCGGACTCATCGGTGCACCACCGTCCATTACGTCTTCTAATGCAGCTATCAGTTTTGCGGGTTTTATATCTTTTAGTAAATATCCAGAAGCACCTGCCATAATTGCATCGAAAATATGGTCAGTATCCTGGAACACGGTGAGCATAATGATTTTGATTTCGGGATATATATGCTTTATTTTTTTGGTAGTTTCAATCCCGTTCATCAGGGGCATATTGATGTCCATCAAAATTACATCGGGTTGTTGCTCGCCACATTTTTGTATTACTTCCAGTCCATTTGTAGCTTTAAAAATAAGTTCGACATCTTCAAACTCAGCCAAGTTTTTACAGATGGAATCCATCAAATGCTTATGGTCTTCTGCTATCCCGATTTTCATATTGCAAATATTGAATTAATTTTATTGATACGCAATAAGGCAAATGCCCTATTCCAAGGTGATTGTATATTTTGTTCCTTTCGCTATTGCTGACCGAGTTTTCATAGATGCATTGATTTCCTTCGCTCTTTCGTGCAAATTTTTCAATCCATAGTGCCCTTCAAATTTCTCATTACTATCATATCCTATTCCATCGTCAGATATTTCAATAATCAAATTTTTTTCTTGGTGAATCTGAATAAATATATTTTTGCTTTGTGCATGTTTCAAAGCATTATTTACTATTTCCTGAACCATTCTATATAAGTTAATGGCAATATTCGGATGCATATTACAATCCAATTCAATGGAATTTTTTATATGATATTGCTCGTCTCTATTCTCCAACATGGTGGCCATATATTCATTTACCTTTTCAACCCATTCAGAAAGGGTTATGGTTTCACTATTAATTGCCCAGATAGATTCACGTAATTGCTGCATGGTATTTCGTGCAAAATCGCTGAGCTTGTCAGCCTGGTAGGCGGTTTCATCGTCATTTTTTTTGTGGGATTTATATTGTATATGATCCAAACTCGAAATCATATAGGTAATGTTTGCTCCAATATTATCATGCAAATCTCTGCTGATTCTCTCTCTTTCGTTTTGTATTTTTTGTTTCAGTTCCACTTCACGCAACTGCTTCTTCAGTTTACGCTGACTATAATACCTTGTAATCAAATAGGTAATTCCAATTCCAGAAATTATCATCAAAAATAAAAATAGATTCGTTTTCCAAAATGGGGGAGAAACATATATATTTAAAGTTTGCGTAGCAGAATATTCTTCTTCACTACTATGTTTACTTTGTACAATTAGTTTTAAATTCCCAAAAGGTAAATTGGTATAACTGATAATTTTATTTTCGTTGTTTATATAAATCCAGTTGGTATCAAATCCTTCTAATTTGTAGCGAATGGAATGGTGCTCAGGGTCAATAAAATCAAGTATTTGGGGAGTGATATGGAGTACTTTGTCGTTATAGTCTAATTGCAATGTTTGGCCATTTTCATAATCTCTTGGTTTATAATTAATCGTTAAATTATCTAAATACAATTTGGAATGAAAGATATATTTTTCTGTTTGCTTGGGATTGAAAAAACAATAACCCTCAGGTCCTGCAAATAGTAAATCTCCGGTATTGGTTTTATAAAAAGAATTGGTTTCAAATTCATTGCCGGGCAAACCAATGTTCTTATAATACGAGGTGATTTTTTTGGTAGCTGGATTATATACTGCAAGTCCTTCGCCCGTTGAGCACCAAAGCTTCCCGTTCACATCTTCCAAAATTCCATGTACGTAATCATTGGGCAATCCTTCATTGGTTGAATAATTTTCACACTTAAAATTAAGAGGATTCATTTTGCCCATGCCGCCACCTTTGGTACCAATCCAGATGTTTCCATTTCGGTCTTCATAGGTGGTTAGTATAATATTATGGGGAATAGAATTCGGATCATCGGGATTGTGATAAAATGTTTTTATTTCATTTGTTTTTGCATCAATCCTATTAAGCCCTGTAGCGGTTGAAACCCACATATTGCCAGCCTTGTCCTCCATTAAATGTATAATATAGGAATGACTTATTTTAGAGTTTGTTGGGAGAAAACTTCGTATAAGATTTGAACAATAAACTAAGATACCACCTTGTAAGATACTTCCTTGTTCGCATAAGCCATTATCAAAGGTATATAATCCATATTCAGATGCTACCCATATTTTATGTTTTTGATCACAAATTATATCGAAAATTTTGCTGCTCGATTTATTATTGTGTGTTAAATTGATTTTATGTTCGACTGTATTTGTACTTTTATCATATATATATAGTCCGTCATTTCTGGTACCGGTCCATATTCTTCCTTCCTTGTCCTGGCAAAATGTGACAATATCGTTTTTAAATTCATTTATATAGTTCAAGGTAGTTTCCACTTTGTTTGTTTTAGAAGAAAAGCTAACCAATTTGCCATTCGCACAACCCACAATACTCCCATTAATAACCCCAATCCCGTTTAAGTTTTTAATACCATAATTTGGATTGAAAATTTCGGTATTCGGATTATAGGTAAAAAACCCCGCATCCCTTGTCCCCACCCATATCATCCCATTATTTGATTCGTACACAGCAGATATATTAATAGAAGAAACATGTTTCGAAATATCTGTTACTATAATATGTTTTAAAATCCCATTTTCATTTAGATACAAGCCATCATTTGTCCCAATCCATATCTTAGCTGATTTGACTCGGAATATCGAATTAATACTTTGTGGCAATTGAAGTTCACAGTTACTAAATGATTTTGTTCGTGAATTATATATCAGGTTCAATTTGCCAGTTATGATTTCAAGATTTGAATCCAAGCAAAAATTATTGGTAAAACCAGATGCTATATTTAAATGATGGCTATATGTTTCTGTTTTATTTGAGACTATATCATGTATAACAAAATAGTTTTCAAATACGGTTATGATTGCACCGTTTTTATAGAATCGAAAAAAACACTTACGCTTGCCATCATCAATGAGTTTGTAATTTGAAAATGAAAAATGGGAACAGTAGGCATATTGGTCATTAAACTTTACCACATAACCATTTTGTAGCTGCCATATTTTTTCTATTCTATTGTGAAAAGATTTTCTTCCTTTTTCATCGAAATAATAATTTTTAAAACTGGCTTGTTTGTTATATTCACTCATTCCATGTCGACAACAAGCGATAATATTTCCTGCAGTATCCAATGCCAATTCAACCACAAAATTATCCGAAAGTGAATTCGTGTCTTTTAAATTATTGCGATACTTCACAAAATTTTTCCCATCAAAACGATTCAGTCCATCCTGCGTAGCAATCCACATATAGCCTTTGCGGTCTTGTATAAAACTATTTACAGTAGTCTGTGATAAGCCTTCCTCGGTACCAAAATGTTTGAAACGTATTTGTCCCTTGGCATTTATAGTTATTATAATAGCCAGCCAAACAAAGATATATTTTTTACCTAACATGCCTGATTTAAAAATAGGGCATTTGCCTTATTGAGTGGTATAGGGTTATGCCAACATCTTTGCAACATTAATTCAATAAATCCAAAATATTAAATTTAAAATAAAAACAACAATGAAAAATCTAATTCTATTACTAACAGTATTGATGAGCAAATTTAGCTCGTTTGCTGCATTCACACCCACTGGAGGGCCTTCAGGGGGAGCTTATGCCACCTGCTTTTTGAAAGACGGAAATACCATTTGGGCAGGCATTCAAACAGATTTATACAAATCGAACAACAATGGTGGTACTTGGATAAAAGTAACTGTGGCGGCAGATGCTTCCGATTTTAAATGTTTGGCAAAAGCAGGTGGATATATTTTTGCCGCATCTAATAATGGCAAAGTACGTTTGTTTAAAAGCAATGATGGCGGAACTACTTGGGCAGGTGTTCAAAATGGTTTGCCACAAGCATCAGGTTATGCAATTTATTCGCCCACTCAAATGGCTGTGATTAAAGACACGTTATTTTTAGGAACAACCACAGCAGGCGTATTGAAAACTGCTGATTATGGGGCTAACTGGACTGCAACAAAACAAAGCGGATGTGTAAATGCAATATATGCAAAGGGTGATACTTTGGTAATGGGTGGTGCTGGTATTGGTCAACCCAAATGGAGTAATGATAATGGTGCTACTATAACAGATTTCGCGTCAGATTTATATGCGATAGGCAATCTAAAATTCAATAATTGTGTGGCAATAGCTTATAGAAACGGCAGGTTATTTTTTACAACAACTTACGCCATCAACAATGTATATACCGACGACTGGGGAGCAACTGTTTCGCAATCATCGGGTGCTCTTAGTCCTAATACTATTGCTGTTGCAGGAAGCAAAGTATATACTTCTTCAACTGATTTTAATAAGTTTTATGTATCAACTGATAATGGTAGCACATTTACAGAAGAAAAAGTAAATGGTATGTCTATGGCATCTTTGGTAATATATGATGACGGGGATTTGGTATGGCTTAGCGGTGTTACTTGGTCAGCAGCAGTAGGAACAACTTACTATGGAATACATAGTGCATCTGATGGCAGGGGGACATGGCAATCGAAAAACAATGGATTGAATTTTTTAAATGCAACCAAATTGGCAAATACAGGAAGTGCGATTTTTGCATTAATTAATCAAACAATATATAAATCTACAAACAATGGAGCCGCATGGAGTATAGCAGATGCAGGTAGTTATAACCATATTTTTTCTGATGGAAGTATCGTATATGCATCGTATGATAATGGCGTAAATAAAAGTACCGATAATGGAGCTACATGGACAGCTGTGAGTTATTTTACAGGTAAAATGGTCACCGCTTTTTTTGCTGAAGGGCAAACTATGCTTGCAGGAGCAATTGATGGAACTTCACATGCTGAAATATGGATGAGTACCGATGGTGGAACAAACTGGAGTAATAAAACTATTGCATCGCAAGGTGCGGGAGGCAAAATTGTAAAAGGTTTTCACAAACATTCTAATAATGTTTGGCTTGCTGAAATGAATTTAGGCTTTATCATATCATCCGATGCAGGCAGCACCTGGACTTGGAAAAACCCATTAAACTTTGGAGGTTACTTTGCCACACAAGGCACACGTTTATTATATCAACGCGACAATGAGATGTATATCAGCGAAAACGATGGAGCTACTTTCCGCCAGTTCAGAACAGGCTTAACAGGTTTCTGGGCACAATGCGGAGGATTGTTTATGCAAGGCACAACCGCATATACCTATAGTACCGATGGAAATGTGGGACTATATAGTTTAGCTTCAACAGATACTGTTTGGAAACAAATTGGCAATACAGCAGGTATGTCAACATTCCCCAAATCTGCGATGATTTCTGTTGGCGGTAAAATATTTGCAGCACCTGCAAATGCTTCAGTGTGGGTATTGGATAGCACAGGAAGTACCAACAGTATTAGCAAGGTTTTTGAGAACAATAACAATCTGGTAAATATATATCCCAATCCAGTTAATGTAGGCAATGATATAGTTTTCAATATTCAGAATGATGGAAAGTATACAATCAATATATATTCAATTGAAGGGAAATTGATTCATTCGGTTAGCAATGTGCCAAAACAAACACAAATCAGTATGTTGAATATGATAAGAGGTGTTTATATCTATACAATTGTTAGTGACGGGGTTAGTGCGAGTGGTAAATTAGTGGTGGAGTAATGTTTAAATAATTCAAAAAAATATTTTTGAAGTGGTCAGTTAAAAGCTGGCCACTTTTTTTATTTAAAAAAAATCAACATCTTTTCCAACCCAAATTCTATTTCCTGCATCTACCAATTAAATCGAACTATAAAACAAATGGGCCTTGTGTAAATAAAATACATTAAATAAAAAATATAAAATGCCCCTCAAGGCAACCGTTAACCCTTTGATGTAGTCATTCTATTGAGACCTTAACCAAGAAAGTTTGGTGTAACATATTTGTACAGATGTTACAGTTTATATAGCAGACAAAACACTTTAAGCATATTGTAAATATATTAAATTTCTATTGATAAGAATAGAGATAAAGGAAAAGTATTGTATAAAAATTAAACTTCACTATCTATTATAGTATTAAAGCGTCATTCTGAGTCTCGCTAGATTACCTATTATACTTATAGTAATTTTTTTTGCGAGACGAAGAATCCCATTGAAGTGTGCTCGATAACTTGATCTCTCTGAGCATACACTCAATGGGATTCTTCGCCCGATACCCACCCACAGGCCACACACATCGGATTCAGAATGACGCATAAAATAACCATAAAAACCACCATTATGAGAATCATAAAATTAAATACCCTATTGCTTTTTTCTTTCCTCGTATTCAGATTGAGAACACAAGCACAAATTACTTGCAGCTTTAGTGTTGATAAAGTAAAAGTATGTTTGGGTGGTCAGGTTAGTTTTACGCCAAATCCTAGCAAGGCAAGCAACTCCAACGTGGCAGGTTATCGTTGGTATTATGGTGACGGGGCTACAAACACACAGGAAAATCCACAATATCAATATATAAAGCCTGGAATATATCAACCCAAACTTGTTGTATATTTAAACAATGGCGACAGTTGTGTTACAGGAAATAACATGCCTATTGTTACTGTTTCTTTAAAACCTTTAGCTAAATATATTTTGAGCAATGGCAATAAAAAGGACACACAATGCTATGAAGGAAATAATTTCTGTTTGTCAGATATATCATTGCCCGATTCGCTAAATCATGCTAAAATTACTACACGCATTATATTATGGGACGATGGCACAAAAGATTCAACAGGTTCCGATTGGACTAATAATAATTATATATGTCATACCTATTTAGATTCAGTAAGCAGATGGCGTTCTCCCAAATTAATTATTAAAGATGCCAATGGCTGCATAGCCGAATACAAGGCAGACTCAGACTTTTTGGTGATGGATAAAATAGGTGCAAGATTCACCACGCAATACACCATAAAATGTGACTCAACTCCTGTATATTTTTCAAATGGTTCTACAATAAATCCAAATGATTTAGAATCGTTTGAATGGATATTTGGTGATGGTACAAATTTCAAATCCAGTACACCACCAACGGGTTCTGAAAAATCTAAATATTGGAATAATTTTACGCATATATATTATAAGTCGGGTCCATTTACTGCGATATTGAAAATAAAATCTAAGTTTGGATGCATTGATCAATATACACAACAATATGCAGGTGATAATATAAATTTAGTATTAAATCCTACAATAAAAGATGACTCGATGTGCTGGTCAGGGCACCTTGTTGAGCTGAGCCACACTCCTTTATTTGTGCCTATTTCAGGACTACAGCAAGTGTACTGGACTTATCTTCCAGCACATCCCAATAATGAAGATTCTGGCACTTGGTCACCATCGCATATGTACCCCAGTTGTGGTGCTAAAAAAGTAGTAATGCATGTATGGCAACCCCCATGCGAAAAATTTGATACAATTGACTATATTATGCTATATAGTCCGCAAGCAACTATTGAAAATAAACCTTTTGAAATTGCAGATACTGAAAGGCATCAATGCCAAGTAATCAATACGGTCCATTTCCCCAATCATTCAAGTATTTGTGATGCAATTAATCTACAATTTTTTTGGGATTTTGATGATAATACCAATAACCTCTCCATCAATGATACCGGTATTTGTGCATGGGCAAATCTAAAAGATACCATTACAATTCATTATGATGGAAATATACAAAAATATGATACAACCACTACTTGTTTTATTGGAATACCAATGCCATTTTTAGTTCAAAAAATTCTATATATAAATACATTTACTAAGAATAATAGAATAGATCCAAATAAAACAGATAGTTTTGCAAACTATAGAATACATTATCGCCATAAAAATTGCAACTCAACTATTATAGGAAATGATACCTTATGGACCGCCGAAAATACCCATTATAGTTATGATTGGGCTCCCGAACATAAATATGATACAACACATGCGAATGAACGTTGTCACGCCGCTAAATTTTCAATTTCCGGAGATTGGTATAAATATGATACAACTGTAAAAACAAAATATTTGATAACCTGTAATAGTATAGCACAAGTGCCTTTATCATTAATGAATCCACATGCCAATTATTTGAAGACGGATGGCAAAGCATGTTATACAAATTCATTACCGCCTTATAATATTTCATTCAAGTGGGATAAATCAAAACCAGGGTGTACCCAACAATTCGTTTCTATATGTTTTGACTCTGCGTGTTGCACCTATCCTGGCGACCCAAATTGTTGGACTCCACAATCTGCATTTACTACACCACCTTGGAGTTCATCAGCACCATGGCCCAATGAATACAAAAAATACTATCTCCCAAGTGTGTGCAATCCCACAGGTTTTGTTACCATTGGCCTCACTATACATAATAGAAGCGGACAATATGATTCAGTAACTCAACAATGGTGTTCCGATACAGTTTGGTTCCACAATAAATTATGGTTTGGTTCTTTGGCTTGTGGATATAATACTTCTCAAAATTCTGGAAGTTCTCAGCACGGCCAAAACATGAAACCTGCTTACGATTGTCCTTGGTCAAATATCGGCATTCAAATAGCAGATACTGTACAAGATAGCATTAACTCCATAGCGTGGAACTGGGGCGATGGGACTATGATAGTAGATAGTATTTATCGCAGACCCTATAAAAGAATTCGGTATGAATTTGACGCAAATGGAAAAAATACATTTAAAGATATAAGTTCAATTTTGGCAGACTCAGTTATGCCAATAATGAATCACCAATATAATAGAAGAGGGGTTTATTATACTTCTGTTACCATGACTAATACTGATAGTTGTATTGGTAGCTCAAGAAAAAATGGACGGGTATTGATAGGAAATATGATAGAAATGTATGCCGATGATTCTATTATATGTAATACGAATAATCCAATTCAATTTACAAATTTTATTCGTTATTGGGATTTAACAGGTCCACCATTATCATATAATGAATGGAATGATACCGCTTTCTGGGCTGACCCAACATTGGGCAGCACAAGACCCAAGCCACCCGGTGGTTACGAGAGTTTTATATGGTTATTTGATGACCTGAAAGATCCTTCATCAAAAGCAGATACCGCGTATCATATATTTTCTGATACAGGTATATATCATGTAAAATTAATTGTAACCGATTCAAATGGATGTAAAGATACTGCAAGCCAAAAAATATATGTGAATGATGCGAAAGCTGATTTTAAAACATCAAGTGATACCTTATACTGTGGTCAATTGGTATATTTTATGGATTTATCATATACTTTTGGCCCTTGCAAAAGCCAGGGAAAATGTAAAGATATTATAGAAAAATGGTATTGGGATTTTGGAGATAAAAGCAATCCAAGTATTGTACAAAACCCAGTTCATCAATATAGTACTAATGGATTATTTAAAGTTACTTTAATTGTAAAATCAACAACAGGATGTTGGGATACCATTACAAAACAAATCCGTGTGCTTGGCCCAATTCCAAGGTTTGCAAGGTTGAGTCAGGATATTGGTTGTGCTCCATTTTCAGTAGTGTTTGATAATTTATCCGATCCACTCTCGAAAAATTTTATTTGGCGATTTAATCAGTTGAAACCCAATGGAACTTTTAAAACCATAGCTGAAGCAACACAAATGGATACTAACTACACACATATATTTTGGAAATCCGGCGTATATCATATCACACTCACTTCATCGGGTGCAGTATATGATCCTTCAACGGGTACCTATCGTATATGCGAAGCCACTTATCCTGATACAGTAAATGGATTTCAAAAAACTATTATAATAGTTGCACTAAGAACTCCACAAGCCAGATTCTTTAACCAACCAGTAGCTTGCGTGGGTGATAAAGTTCCCTTCATAAACTTGAGTGATACGGAATTGATGTTCTTGAATTATGATTTTGGTGATGGCACAAAAAAGGTACATGATACCAGTATGCGATATAAAGAGCCCAACAAAAAACACAAACCATCTGATGATACTACTTGGCATGTTTTCACAAAAGCAGGAACTTATAAAATCCTTTTTACTCCTGGATATCATATATGTCATCATGATACTTTTGGATATATAACCATTGATCAAGTAAAAGCTGATTTTGGATGGGACCCCAATATTCCTATTCCCCAATATCTTTTTTTAGATAGCAGCAAAGGAAATATTATAAGTTGGCTATGGAATTTTGGAGATAGCAATTTGGGAAGTGCAAATAGTTCAAACCTAAAAAATCCTATGGCAGATTATGGTGAAGATACCGGAACTTTTAATGTATGTTTATATGTTACCAATGGAAGATGCACTGATACAATTTGCAAAAAAGTAACTAATAATTATGATGTGAATGTAATAATCCCCAACAGTTTCACACCCGATGGCGATGGTATAAACGATGGCTATTTCTGTGAAACAAAAGGACTTTCCCAAAAAGATTCGACACCATACGAACTCTGGATATATAATAGATGGGGCGAACTGGTTTTTCATTCAACAAACCCAACAGAGCAATGGAATGGCAAGAACCAAAATGATGGAGCTACATGTCCCGAAGGAACTTATTTCTTCAATTTCAACTGGAAACTACGTGCCTGGAAAGAACCCAAAATTGGTGAAAACTTTTATGAGCAAACTATGATAGAAAAAGTGGTAGGTAAGCCTTGGGGAAAAGCGAAGGGGAGTATTACTTTGATTAGGAGGTAGGATTCAGGGGGCGGGATTCGGGATTCGATGTACGATGTTGTATTGCTGACGCCTGATTGCTGCTGACATGCTGAGCGTAGTCGAAGCATGCTGACGCCTGATATATACTGCCTGTGGTGTGAAGGTGAGCGGAGTCGAACAATCGCCAACCATAACGGCTTTCGATTTAAGAACAAGGATTAATCTCGTCTGTTGGCCGAGACAAGCTGAATGATGATTTTTCCTGAGTAAGTTTGCCATCCTGTCCGCCGCGGCGGATATCGAAGGGCGACAAACTAGGAACACACATATTATTATTTATTTGTTCTTTCAACCCAAATTTCAGGATTTCTACTGGTATGAAAAACGGCAAATATTTCAACCGTTTTTCGATGTTCATCAATTATATAATGTATCAAAAATGGGAATCTCTTAACAAGCATACAACGCACATTGGAGTAGCGTATGGCATAGCTGTTAGGATTTTGTTTTAAGGAATTTATCTGTGTTTTTACTTGTGTTTGGAAATCAGAACCCAAACCATTTAACACTTCATTATACCAATTAGTTGCGTTTTGTATATCTTGTAAAGCATCAATATCAATGCTTACTATATACTTGGGCATTATGGTTTCAGTGTTTTAGATGCCTCATCCCAATCTAACATTCTGCTGGGATTTTGTTTAGATTTTTCTATGCGATCCATTACCAAATTCTGATGCTCAAGAGGAATAGCCACATTCTCATTCCATATCACATCGTTCAATTTTAATTTGTCTTCGGGTGATAGTTGCTTAACAACATCAACCAGTTGCTGAAAACTAAGATTTAAATTAAGGCTGTTCATGTTTTTGATATCAATTTGAATTACTTACAAAAGTATATGAGAAAATTGTTTTAAACAAGAAGAAAATTAGTGCTCCAATTTAAAAACTTCTTATCTTCGCAAGTCTATATCTAGAATTGAAATGAACGAAATTAATAAATTATCGAAGTCATTAGAAGAAACTCTTAAAGATTCTGACTTGCAAAATGTAACAATCGACCTTGCAGAAACTTTTAGTGATAGCATCCTTGATGCGGGTCTTTTTCGCGACATTCCAATTATAGGAACAATTGTAGGTTTGACTAAGACCACAATGAGTCTTAATGACAGACTTTTAATTAAAAAGCTTATTTATTTCATTTCGGAACTCAAAGACATCGATATAAAAAAAAGGAATAGGCTTATTTCATCAATAGACGATTCTGAAAATCAAAAAATAAAAGTTGGTGAAAAGTTACTTTATATTATTGATAAATGTGACGATCACATAATAGCAAAATATATTTCTATTTTATTTTCTGCATTTCTAAAAGAAGAAATCATATATAGTGAGTTCTTGAGAGGTTCAGTAATTATACAAAAACTATTAGTTCAAGACCTTGAAGAATTTATTAAATCTGATGCTAATATGATTCAAACAATAAAATACAACAAAGGAGTTTCTGACTTTCAAAATAGTTTAATTGTTTCGGGTATATGTGCCACAGAAACAGAACCTGTTTCTGTAAAAGACCACTACGACTATAAAAGTGAGGAAAAATATTTGGTTGAAGGAGGAAACTTAATAATATATTTAACAGATATTGGACGCACATTAAAAAAGACATTAAGAGACTCTTTTTGACTGAAATAGCAATTAGGAATAATATAAATCGAAAATATCGCCATGCCCTTCCCCAACCCCATCCAAAAATCAACCTCCATCAACGCCCCTGCTTCAAAAGTATGGGCTGTATTAACCAAAGCTGAGTTGATTAAAGAATGGTTATCGGAAGTAGGAATAACAGTGAGCACGGATTGGAAGATTGGTAGTTCCATTATATATAGTGGCAACTGGCACGGTATAGAATACAAAGACAAAGGAACGGTTTTAAAATATGAACCTGAGAAAGTATTACAATATAATAATTGGAGCTGCCTTTCCCAGTTGCCTGATGAGCCGGAGAATTATAGTGTGATGGAGTTTCAGTTAGTGGAAAATGATTCGCAAACACAACTTATGCTATTATATAGTAATTTTGCCACAGAAGTAATGTACCTGCATTATAATTTTTATTGGGAGGCGACTTTGGGTATTATAAAGAAGATGGCGGAAGTTTTGCCACCTTGAATTTGTTTGTCATCCTGAGTTTATCGAAGGGCGACAAACTAGGAACACTGCCAATTGATTTAAGAACAGGGATTAACGATTTTTGATTTTTGTAGTTTGCTAACGCCTTATTTATCAACTGCCTGTGGTTGCCCCGAATAAGATTCTGGGTTGTACCAACCACATGGACTACCAAGAATACTCATATTATAGCACTACTCGAATATCATCTGCAAACTAACAAACAACCAAATGAATACAGCAAATTTCAAACTCCTCAAATTAGCTACTATTATATCCATTATAGTGGCTTTCACTTTATGGATTATATTTTTCCTGAATTTCTTTAGCAGTGAATACTTCCCGGTTATAGAACAGTTTGAACTTCGTTATCCTGGCATAGTTGCTTTTACTTTATTTGGTATCTTTTCAGTTATTATCGTATTAAAATCTAGTCCGAACAAAGGGATATTATTATATGCTTTTTTTTTATCTTTGATGTCGCAAAATGCTGCTTTGCAATACCTGTATTTTTTAAACAATGCTTGGATAGGCAATTCGTTACTTGTTATCAGTTCTGCTTTAACGGGAACTATTTTTATTAAATCATTACAATCCTTTCCTCGAGAACTAACAGAAGTGGATATAAATATCGTATTCCCTAAAAACAAAATTCTAAATCGTTATATCAAGTGGTCATTGAAGAAATATACTTGGGTATTATTTCCCGTAATTATAGGTATTGCAGGTATGCTTGCCGATGAATCATATCTGAGTGGAGCCCTTGTTAATATTGGCATCTTGCTTACTGCAATGTTTGCACTTATTATCAATTATAAAAGATCGACCAGGTCAGAACAAAATAAAATATTATGGTTATTTTGGGGATTGCTTACTTATACATTTCTTTCTATCATTACTGCAATTATATATTCCTTTAGTCCCGAAAATATTGATTCTTTGAAATTATTTTTTGGCTGGCTAAAAACTATTGTTCTCGTTTTTTCAACTGTAATGAGTTTGTTTTTCTCTGATACTTTCGATACGGGAATCATTGTGAAACGCACGATTGTAGATGGTTCTATCTTTATTATTATTGTGCTTATATATAATACACTCGAGCATTATTTTCTGCACTGGTTATCGCACGAGTTACATGTATCGGATGTATTAATATCCTCTGTTTTATCGGGTGTTTTTGTTTTGGTGTTTAGTCCGATTCATCATAAGCTGATGCATTTTATGGAAAAGAGGATTAAAAAGCATCATTCAAATGCATAGGGACATACTGAAATTGTTAATTATAAAATCCCAAAAATAAGATGTATATTTGAAGTTTAAATTTATAATACCATGCACCACAAAACACACTACGCCACAGTTACTGAGGCAATTAACAAACTTCGTTCAGAAGGTTATGATATGGACTTCAATTTGGAAGAAAATTGTATTGTATGCAGTATCCAAAAATTTGAAACCGAAGATTTGGAGATTGTAGATGTTTACAGATACGAAGGCGATTCGGACCCCGGAGATGAAGCAACGGTTTATGGTTTAGAATCGAAATCGGGCTTGAAAGGGATTTTGGTTACGGGCTATGGTGCTTCTATAGATACCAAAACTGCAGCCATATTAAAAAAGTTGCGAACGAGGGAGTAAAAAAATCCGTCATTGCGAGAAGGCTTCCGACGAAGCAATCTCAGGAGAAGCACGTTTCCACAGAGATTGCTTCGTCGCCCATGCACACATGCAAAACGCACTGCTTCTCGCAATGACGGATTTTTCAATCTGTGAATTATATAACTTATTTATGAAGGTGTATAATACTTTTTCTAATAATTACAGCTAATTTTGCCACCTGATTATATAATTCTCAAATTTTAAAAAATAAATAAAATGAAAAGCATAAAAAACACCATCGCCAAAGAAACAGTTGCGAAAAAAGCAGACCCTGTAGTACACTTTGAAATGCCTGCAGAAGACAGACAAAGAATGGCGAAATTTTACAACAAATCATTTGGCTGGCAAACACAGCAGTTGGGTGAGGACATGGGACACTATGTACTTGCAACCACTACTGCCGATGTTGACAAAGCAGGAAGACCCAAAAAGAAGGGCATGATCAATGGCGGTTTTTATACCAAAAACGTGGAAATGCCAGCACAACATCCATCGGTTGTTATTTCAGTTGACAGCGTGAAAAGATCGATGAACAAAATTGTGAAAGCTGGTGGTACAGTAATTGGCGAACCTATGGAAATACCTGGGTTTGGCAAGTATGTTTCGTTTTTTGACACAGAGGGCAACCGTGTTAGTATTATGGAGCCTACTGCCGAGATGAAGGCGAAGACGAAGTAAAATATATAATTGTAGTGCTGTGAGTCTTCTTTTTAGGAAGGCTTATGGTTTTACACGTTGATTAATGAGTAAATAAACTCACATCGGATAACTCACGACCAATTTCTTGGATACCTAATAATATTTTTTCTGTTTGTTTCTCAGATGGAATTTTCCTTCCTTGCACATATTGTGATAATAAAGTTGCGTTCATACCGATGCGGTCGGCAAGGTAGCGGGCATTTAAAACCTTATAATGTTGAAAAAACTGTTTTAGGTCTATATGGAATTTTACCTGATTGGGTTTGATAACAATGTTTTGATCTTCAAAATATAAATTTAGAGCCTCTGTGATATTGGCAAGTAATTCTGTAAAGGTTGCACCAGTAGTATATACATTATATTTTTCAGCATAAGCTGAGAAACCAGTTTTGGTTTTTTCCACTATGGCAGATATTTCTTTGATTTTCATTTTTAGTTTTTCATTTCTGATTGTTTCAATAACTTTTTTTCAAGTCCTTTACCTAGTTCAGCACTTCCGTGATTTGGGAAGATGATTATTTCATTAGATAATGGATGTTTCATTTTAATATGAGAACCTTTTTGAGATACAGGGTGCCAACCTTTCTTGAGCAGTATTCTATAACATTTCTGAAGATTTCATCTGTCAATTTATGAATTTTATTTAAATACAAAGGTAAACAATTATTTACCTTTAAAACAAGTTATTTTTTATTTTAAAGTAAAAAATAATTCCTTTCGTCTTCCTCTATATAAAACAATTAATAAAAACAAAAATGACAAAACAATTTTTAAAAACAGTACTGGCTGGAATAATGGTAGGCTTGGCCTTATTTATGATGCCCTTTTTCTTACTCAGAATCTTTCTATTTTTCATGCTGATTGCAGCCGCTTTCCGCTTGTTGGGATTCGGGAGATACCGTAGGGAGATGCGTTATGCATTCGCCCAAAGGTATCAAAATATGAGTGAAGATGAACGCAAAGCATTTAAACAAAAATGGGGAAACAGATGTTGCAGTTATCCTGAACATGAAACTCCATTTACACCATCAACTGAAGAAACTAAATAATTTTAAAACTATAATAATATAATCATGAAAAAAAGTTCAAAATTAATCGTATTCTTTGCCGCTATGGCATTAACTATAGGAAGTTTAGTAGCTATAACAGGTAACTGCCATATGCAGGCTTGTGGAACGCAAAACCAGCACGGGTGTAGTACTATGCAGCATCATGAATGTATGCCTGATAGGAAGTAAGTATTATATAGTTGCCCACGTCGATTTGCAATCGGCGTGACCTTGGTGAAGTGATTTGCAATCACAGTCTATTTTGTACTGCGATTGCAAATCGCAAAGCCTTTTACACGCCGATTAAAAAATCGGCGTGGGTGTCAATACACAGATTTACACAGATAAATTATTATATAATATCTGTGTATTCTGTGAGCTATTTTTGCCATATCTGCAGTATTATAATCTGCCCGAGCATACACTCTAGGAGATTGCTTCGTCGTTCCTCCTCGCAATGACGGTATTATATAATTGTGCGTCAGCCACTGACTACTGACCACTGTTTACTGACTACTAACTATTATACTTCCAATACCACCAATTCAATTTTCCCTTATCATGTATTTCTTCGGGAGTCTCAGCAAAATATATAGCACATCGAAAAACATATAGGAAACATTTGTTCTGGGTAAAACAAGAAACTTGGTTTAGTTTATTATATAATTCCTCTGCATTTTGTCCGCGTAAATCAGAAACATTTTTAATGCCGATGGTCCCAAAATCAAGTGCTACTGATTTGCCTACTCCGGGAATTACTGTTAATGCTTTCAATAATGTGGATTCTGAATCCATAAATATAATTATTATTTCCTAAACCTCCGCAACAACTTTATACATTTTTGCCCGCTGCTCTTTCACATCATCACTCTCCAAGTATTCATCGAAAGTACAAAGCTTATCTATAATACCATTTGGGGTTAACTCTATTACACGGGTAGCAACAGTTTGCATAAACTCATGGTCATGACTGGAGAATAATACATTGCCCTTAAATTCTTTCAGTGAATTATTGAAGGATTGTATAGATTCCAAATCCAAATGATTTGTGGGCTCATCGAGTATCACACAGTTGCCGTTTTTCAGCATCATACGTGATATCATACAACGCACTTTTTCACCACCAGATAATACTTTACAACTCTTCAAAGTTTCTTCGCCACTGAACAGCATTTTGCCCAAAAATCCACGTATAAAAGTTTCATCTTTATCTACACTAAATTGACGTAGCCAGTCTATCAAATTCAAATCATCTTCTTGGAAGAAAAGTGTATTATCTAAAGGCAAATATGCGGGTATGATAGTAACGCCCCATTTATATTCGCCTGAGGTTGCAGGTTGTTCACCGTTCAACACATCAAAGAATCTGCTGACGGCCAAATGATCTTTGGATATTACCGCAATTTTTTCTCCCTTGGAAGTGGTGAAACTTATATTTTTAAATAAGAGTGTATCACCCTCTTTATAAGTTAGGTTTTCTACATTCAAAATCTGATCGCCTGGCTCGCGTTCGGGCTTGAACATGATAGCTGGATATTTGCGATTTGAGGGACGAATCTCATCTATAGTCAGTTTTTCCAATAACTTTTTCCTGCTTGTTGCTTGTCTTGATTTAGAAGCATTCGCACTGAATCGTGCAATAAAATCCTCCAATTCTTTTTTCTTGTCTTCTGCCTTTTTGTTCTGGTCACCACGCTGCCGTAAAGCTAACTGACTTGATTCATACCAAAAAGAATAGTTACCGGTATATAATTGTATTTTGCCATAATCAATATCGGCCACATGGGTACAAACGGCATCCAGAAAATGTCGGTCATGCGATACAACTATTACAATGTTTTCAAAATCGGCCAAGAAGTTTTCCAACCAACCAATGGTTTCCACATCAAGGTCGTTGGTGGGCTCGTCCAGAATCAATATATCGGGATTGCCAAACAATGCTTGGGCCAATAGAACCCGCACCTTTTCGCTACCACTCAGTTCCTTCATCAATTTATTATGCAGCACTTCTTTTATGCCCAGGTTGCTCAACATATCTGCAGCATTGCTCTCTGCATTCCAGCCTTCCATATCCGCAAAAATCCCTTCCAGTTCCGATGCCCTCAATCCGTCTGCTTCACTAAAATCTTCCTTGGCATACAGAGCATCTTTTTCCGACATAATTTTCCATAATACTTTATGTCCCATCAGTACTGTTTTCAATACTTCATGCTCATCAAACTCAAAGTGATTTTGATTGAGCACCGCCATGCGTTCGCCGGGGGTAATGTCCACACGCCCAGTGCTGGCGTCTATCTCGCCCGATAATATTTTTAAAAATGTTGATTTGCCTGCACCATTAGCACCTATCACACCATAACAATTGCCCTGGGCAAATAATACATTTACTTCCTCAAACAATACACGCTTGCCATACTTTAAAGATAAATTTGATACTGATATCATTCTGTTGTTTTAAATTGGGGTGCAAAGATACGGGAGTATAATGATGAATTTTGAATGATGAGTGATGAATTTTTGCTTACGCCAACTTAATCGGCGTCAGCCTATTCATAATTTATAATTCATTATTATTATACCATTATCATGCAATTCCTTATAATACCATTACTTAGTTCAAAATAGTACAAAAAACTATTTTAAACTTTAGTAAGGTAATGCTGACCTAGTAGCTGTTTAGGCCAATTGCAAAAAAATATTTATTGGCCTAATACAGATACAGTTTGGGTATAAAATAGATTTTTTTTTAGTTGCCTATTTGATTTTTATATTTACATTTGTACCTCTTCCATTATTAAATGTAATGGCACATTTATAACAGAAATAAAATATAACTGACTATTAAAGATATCGAAGTATGTCCATTCCAAAAAAAATAAAAATACCATTACCTAAAATGTCAAGGTTTGTGATGATGGAAAATACAAAAGATAATTTTATCAACCTCATTAGTCCATTATTAGAAAGCCAACTTTCTTTGGGAGATTTTTTCACTATTGAGGATAATAAAACTGTTTTCTATTTTGGCAAAACCGATCAATATAATGGAATATATATTGTAGAAGGGCTACATTATTTTACGTTTGCCTGGAACGTAGAGGTAACTGAAATATTCGATTTAGAAAATGGTGTGATTACAGACCATAAAGTAGAAATACTAAATGAAAATAAAAGATTCTATTTAAGAGAAACTGGAAATTTGGATATTACCTATCGTTTAAGTATGCACAGTTTTGGCAATCCCTTTAGAAATATCACCCATCATTTTTCTAATAAATATGAGAAGCTATCTCAATCTGGATTACAAAATGCTATTGATAACTTATAAAAAAAATTAATAATAGTTTAATTTGCCAAAAATCTAATTATAGGAATCATTAATAGACCTAAAAGTATAGCACCAGTAATTCTTGTGGTTTTAGCATTTTGACTCTTTTTACGGTCTGGGTTTTCTACGGTTGATTGGGACTTACTATTTTGTACAACATTGGCAGCACTAACTACAATAGTGGAAGAAGAATCTGCTGAATTTACAATATAATAATCACCTACTTTTTTCATAGTCAGTTTTGACATATCCTCTTTAGAGATTATTTTCAGATTATTGTTCACCAACATAATAAATTCTGAATTTACCAACCCAGCTTCAGTAATCACCGATTTTAATTTCTTCTCCTTAAAGTAAACATATAAGTAATTTGATTCTGTCTGGTAAAACGTCTGTCCTCCATCTTGGCCTGATTCACTGTGGATGACATCATTCTGTTCTGCAGGATCAACAGGTACTTCCATTTTGCGATTCTTGATACGGTAGTTATATAATAAAATCATACTACCATCTTCCTGAATATTGTAAACATTATAAGCAGGTATTCCCAAAGTTCCGGTTACTTCTTCCACGGTCATGCCGGGTTTTAGGGTCATTATTTTTTCCACATTTGTATATGGAGGGGCTACCCATTTAGAATGGATACCACATGAAGAAAAAAGAACAACGATAGAAGAGATAAATAATAATGGTTTCATGGTTTTTTTATTTAAAGATGCAATTATAGTATAAAATTTCAATATTACCAATCAATATCAAATCCTGATGGGGTTGTTGGTGGAGTTGGTGTTGAAGGGGGTACTGGTGTGGTGGGTGATACAGGGGTATTTGGTAATGCGGGGGCACTAGGTATGGAGGGAGCAACAGGAGCATTGGGCAGTG
>JAYVCI010000168.1:0-3835 GCA_043750035.1 Chitinophagaceae bacterium | reverse complement strand
GGTTTTTGTATGATAAGAAAATGTTTACCCTGGTATTCCTTTTTATGTTAGCACCGTTGGTATTTCGTATGTTTTTTGATAGGCAAAAGCACGAGATTGAAAGCAGTGTATTCCCTAGTGCAGCTAAGATGGGCATAACGGGTTTTTTTACGGGAATAGCTACATCCGTTTCCGGTTTGGGAGGAGGTATTGTGATGGTGCCTGTATTTACCAACCTGTTAAAAATAAATATAAAAAAAGCAACATCCATCTCCACAGGGGTGATACCATTTTTTGCTTTGGCCAATGGACTGTTATATATTTTTGCAACAAATATTCAACAAGTTCACAACCTACAGACGGGATATATCGTCTACCCATTAGTATTGCCACTGATAGTAGGTGTGTTTGTTACCGCCCCCTTGGGCGTGCAAGCTGCTAAAACCATGAAACCCATTACACTCAAATTTATATTTGCCACCATCATAAGTATTATAATGATTATAAAAGTACTGCAACTTAATGATATATTATAGAAAGTGAAAAACTAAAAACTAAAAGTGAAAAACCATTATTACAAATCATGCTTCAGCCTCTCGATAGTTATCGGGATATAATTCATCATTCAACATTCGTCAAATATGCGTCAGCCATTTATAATTTATAATTCATCATTTATAATTAAAAAACTTTTTATCATTGCATTTCTATTGTATTATAGTAATAGTTTTTCTCAATTTGTAAAACCACATGCTCAGTTAAAGTCCGATTTAAAAAAGCATATATTGTTTTTGGCAAACGATTCATTGCAAGGCCGTGCCACAGGTAGTAGGGGAGAGGCAATGGCAGCAGACTATATAGTTAAGCAATATAAAGCTTTGGAACTGCAACCCATGATGCCCTATGATAATTATATACAACCTTTCAAATATACTTTCAAAGTTTATTTGGGCAAAAAAAACACACTAAAGTATATTGAAAGTGGAAACAACGGCAACTTCCCATTATATAAAGCGTTCTATCCACTCAATAATAGCGGCAGCGGTGTTGCCTTTGCACGGGCAATAACGGCGGGCTTTGGTATAGAAGCACCTAAGCTGAACCACGATGATTATTCACCACTGGATAAAGAAAACATTAAAGGAAAAATATTTGTGATAAAAGTGGGTTATCCCGATGCCAAAATCCATTCAGCTTATGCCGAATATGATATAGATTACCGTATTGATTTAGCCATTAAAAACGGAGCGGCGGGCATTGTATTTATCAACGACCAAGACTCAGCTTTCAATCCAGACTCTGCCATAAAAATAAAAGCAAACCGCAAAAATATTCCAATAGTTTTCTGCAGCGATAAGAGAATAATGATGGGCAGGAAAAGCAAAGACCCCATATTTTTTATCGAGACAGAAATTATAAAAGAAGAAAAAACAGGGCATAATATTATAGCTTTTATTGACAACGGACAGGAGAACACGGTGGTAATAGGTGCCCATTACGACCACCTGGGAATGGGCGAAATATCGGGAAGCTTGCACAAAGGAAAACCTGAAGTTCACAATGGTGCTGATGACAATGCAAGTGGTGTGGCAGCCTTGCTCGAGCTGGCCAGTCAGCTTAAAGGAGATGCAAAAGCCACAGGCAATAATTATATATTTGTGGCATTTAGTGGCGAAGAACTTGGGCTATATGGTTCCAGTCATTTTGTAAGCGATATGGGCTTTGGCATTAGGGCATTTAATTATATGCTCAATATGGATATGGTGGGTAGGTTGGATTCAACCAAAAACATCTTGGCTGTTAGTGGTACAGGCACATCACCCAAATGGGCTTTGCTCGATAGCATAAAAAATCTTCTCTTCACTGTCAAGAAATCTGAATCGGGCGTGGGGCCAAGTGATCATACCTCGTTCTATAAAGAGAAAATTCCCGTACTTCATTTCTTCACGGGCAACCACAGCGATTATCACAAGCCAAATGATGATGAAAAATATATAAACTACGAAGGCGAAGCACAAGTGATTTATTATATATATAATATTATATTGCAAATGGACAAGCAAGGCAAACTTGCCTATACAGCTACCAAAGACAATGCTGAAAACGACCGCCCTCGTTTCAAAGTAACCATGGGCATTATGCCCGACTATTTGTATGAAGGCAGCGGCATTAAAGTAGATGGCGTAACCGACCAAAAACCAGCAGCAATTGCAGGTATTGTAAAAGGCGATATTATTATAGAACTGGGCGGTGTAAAAACCACAGATATGCAACAATATGTGAAAGCACTGGGCGGCCATAACAAAGGCGATAAAGTAACTTGTAAACTGCTGCGTGGTGGCAAAGAAGTTGCGTTACAGGTAGTGTTTTAACCCACATTTAATTTTTCCTTCTCTTAAAATATCAATATATAATTGTGTTGCATCTCTCTTCACACTTCATAAATTCTAATGCAAGAATCACAAAATAGCTATAATAAAATTGATGAAGCAGAGTCAGCATATTTATATATAAGTCTTTCGCAACTGCCAGCTTCTGGCAATGGATTGCATACAGCAATAAATATATATAAAGATGAATATATTGCCATGTTTAAAGGTGAGATATTGACAAATCTCCAAGCCAGGCTAAGAGCGAAAAACAACAAAGACCAATACTTTATCACAATGCTCGATGGAAGCATAATGGACTCGATGAAACGGAAGTGTTTTGCCAAGTATGCCAATGACACGATGGGTTCAGCAAATACACTATTTAAAAATAATGCTAAAATAGGATTGGATGAGCAGGAAAACATTTGTTTGATAGCTACACGTTATATAAAATGTGGGGAGGAGATTTTTTGCGGCTATGGCAGTAGGTACTGGCATCGGCATTCAGTGGTGTCAGGTGTTTCCACCTGACACCACTGAATGAGCGAAGTCGAAGGCACTGACCACTAACCACTGTTTACTGTTTACTGACTACTGACTACTGACTACTGACTACTGACTACTGACCACTGACCACTGACCACTGACCACTGACCACTGACTACTGTTTACTGACTATTGACTACTGTTTACTGTTTACTGACTACTGACTACTGTTTACTGACTACTGACTACTGTTTACTGACCACTGACCACTGTTTACTGTCCACTGATTACTATATTTGCACCTTGCACTACACTCTACTCGAAATAGCAACCATTACCAATGCCAGCCTACCCAATGGCGGCAATAACTTAGTAGCTAAAAGTATTATAACAGATAGCCGCACCCATCCCATACACCCATATGCTTTGTTTATAGCATTGGTAGGCGAACGAAACAACGGGCATGATTATTTACAACAAGCTTATAATAATGGCTGCCGTTTTCTTATGGTGAGTAAGGAGATAGATCACACACAATTTCCCGAAGCAAGTATTATACAAACACACGACACTTTAACTGCCCTGCAAACATTAGCAGCCCACCACCGCAGGCAAATGTATATGCCCGTGATTGGTATTACAGGCAGCAATGGAAAAACAGTGGTGAAAGAATGGTTATATCATTTGCTCAATAAAGATTTTAATATATACCGTTCTCCGCGGAGTTATAATTCGCAAATAGGTGTTCCGTTATCAGTATTGGGAATTGAAAAAGAACATGGACTTGCTATAATAGAAGCAGGCATATCGCAGCCTGGTGAAATGCAAAAACTACAACATATTATAAAACCTGATATGGTTGTATTTACGCACTTAGGCACTGCACACGATGCAGGTTTTGAAAACCATTTGCAGAAAGCCAATGAGAAATTAATATTGGCCGAGGGTGCGGATTGTTTAGTGACTCCAATTGGGAATCTGCAATTGAAAGAAGCACT
>JAYVCI010000167.1:0-34799 GCA_043750035.1 Chitinophagaceae bacterium | reverse complement strand
GGGAACGGCAAGGGTATATCAAAAAGGTTCATTGGTTTTGGATATGTTGCGTTATATTTTGGGCAATGATGAATATAGAAGAATGACGGCACACTATTTAAAAAAGCATGCATATAATAATGTAGAAACTTACGATTTGCAAGTTGCGATTCATGAAACATTGGGCAAAAATTTGGATTGGTTTTTTGATGAGTGGACCAGCAGGGGCGGGGAACCACATTATAATATAAGTTGGTCGGCAATTACAAATGCGGGTGGTGCAAAAACTACAAATGTTACCATTAAACAAGTGCAAGAAGTGAATGAAGTAATTGGTTATTTTAAAATGCCGATTGCTATACAAGTACATTATACTGATGGAACTTTTGATGAGCAAAAACCTTGGGTAGAAGGAACCCAAACAAATATATCTTTTGCAAATGCAAATGGCAAACAAGTAGCTTATGTATTGTTCGATGTAAATAATCAAATATTAAAACAAGTAACTTATAATAGAACTTTTGAAGAACTAAAAGTACAACTTGAAACTGCCCCAAATATGATAGACCGCTATGAAGCTTTGGCTGCAATGAAAGATATAGCAATTGATAAAAAGAAAGACTTGCTATTTCAAACCATTAACAAAGAAAAATTCCATGCCCTACGCAGCGAAGCATGGACACAGCTATTCACAAATAAAGACTTGCAAACACATGAGAACTATACGAAAGCATTAACCGATCCAAGTATCGATGTTCGCAAAAGCATCATAACAAATACTGCCAACATTCCGGGTGGTTGTTTCGATTTGTTTTATAATCTCATCAGCGATTCATCCTATATAATGCAAGAAAATTTGTTAGAAAAATTATATATATATTCTCCCAATGATGCACAAAGTTGGTTGTTAAAATCAACCGACACAGGAATGGGGAATAATATATTAATTAAAAGAATAGAACTATTATATAGAAGTGGCGATAAATCAAAAATACAAATACTCATAAGTTTAGCTTCGTCCCATTTCGAATTCCGCACACGCATCAATGCATTCAACGCACTCAAGGCAATTGATTTGTGTAATGAAGAAGTTGCTTCCCATTTGCTCAATGCTTCTGCATCATGGAATGGAAGACTGGGTGGACCAGCAAAAGAAGTACTCGATTATTTCTCCCAACAAAAAGCATATAAAGTTATTATAGTTGATGTTTATAAAAAGCTATCTGATAGTGAGAGGAAGGTTTTGAAAGATAAGGGGGTGAGTTATTAGTAAACAGGAGTAAGGAATAAGGAATAAGTGCCATACGGCGTAAGCCCCTTATTCCTTACCCCTTATTCCTTACTACTTCCCACTGCCTTCCCGCTGGCGTACCACGAAGCCAAACTCCCAATACCAACAGAAGTAAGAGCAACATATAAAAAATCAGGTAACCGCATTTCTACGGGATATACATTTATTACCATTGTCTCCGCATCGCCTAGGGTTATAAAACCATATTGTTGTTGCAACCAGCACAACACAAAACCAAGCCCCAAACCTATGAAACATCCCAAGCAAGCCACCATCATTCCATGTCCAAAGAATATACTTCTGATAAAACGTTTGCTGCCGCCCATATATTTGAGTGTTTCTATATGTCCACGTTTTTCCATAATAAGCATAATAAGCATCGCTATTAAGTTGAACGAACCTACCAATAATATAAACATCATAATAGCATAGCTAAACGATTTTTCACCATTCATCACTTTGTTTAATAACTGGTGCTGTTGTCTGCGGTTTTGAATTATATAATCTTTGCCTAAAATATTTTGAATATCTGTTATAGTTTGTTCATTGCTTCCATTCTTTAAAGCTATTTCCAATTGACTAAGTTTTCCTTCATTGCTAAAAAGTTTGTTTACTGTTTCTAAAGGCAAAACCATGGTTCGTCCATCTATTTCTTTTTGAATAGCAAACTCATGTGTAGGAAAAACTTCTTCTTGGTTCAGCGACTCCATGCCTATGTCCATCTCCGATGGGTCACTACCCGGGCGTGGGGCTATAATGCGTAAGGGTTTACTGGCAAATAGATTTACACCGCCCAGCAAGTATGATAACCCCCTGCCCACAATGGCGAACGATTTATAGTGCCCCCAATTGGTATCGCCTAGGGTAATGGCTTGTGCTATGTTAGAAGTATGAAAAAAATTGGCATCCACACCTTTTAGTTGTGCCACGGTTTGGCGTTCGCCGTAGCGAACTAATGCGTTCTCTTCAAACACACAAGTAACTCCAGCAACGTTATTATATTGTTTTAGTTGAGCCAACTTCTCCGCAGGCATTTCAAACGATTTTCCTTTAGCAGGCAACACCTTTAAGTCAGGGTCAAAAGTATTGTACAAACCATCAATAACCCCCTCAAAACCATTGAACACTGATAGCACCACCACCAGTGCAGCAGTACTCACCGCAAACGCCACCACACTCACAAAGCTGATTATATTAACAGCATTGCGGTTACGCTTGGAGAATAGGTATCTTTTGGAGATGAAAAGGGAGAGTTGCACGGGGCAAAGATATTTACGATTGAATGAATTACGATAGAATGATTTGGGATTTAGATATTCAGAGATTTTCGCTATTTTTTTGTTAAAACAGAAATTACTTTTGCTGTCACGTTCTTATTTCCAGAGCTTTATTTTATTATATATATATTTCTCCATTTTCAAATTTAAAACCTTCCAATCCAATAACATTTTTCATTTTCTCTACTTTGAAAAAGTTAGGGCTATTTGACATGATGGTTCCAATAAGGTGAGCAAATAATATTTTCTCTATTCCTATTTCGTGACAATCAAATTGAAGACTGCCGCCTCCTGTCATTTGATCACCCCAACCGCAGAGAACTTGGAACTTTTTTCCTTTATGTTCTTCCTCTCTCAATAATTCCCAAGGTATATTGTAGATTTCAGTATCGTCATTACTTATCCCCACCAATTTTTCTGTCACATCTGTTTGAAACATGAAATGAAACTTGCCAGTTTTCTTTCGTGCAGGTTGTGCCATAAATCCAAAATTAGATCCTTCCGAAACTTCTTCTTCCCAAATTTTAAAAACAGTTTCATTGTTCAGCAATTTGTTAAGAGTTAATTCATCTATAACAAAGAAGGGAAGTTCGTTGTAATCCTCAAGTTTTTTACGCCAAAGAAACCTAATTCTGATATCACCATTCTTTATCATTTCGGGGTCAATTAGGGCTGTGTGTTTATCTGTCATAAAACCCAGCCGCTCAATTAACTTTTCAGAGTTAATATTATCTTTATCAATATCTGCTTCGACTGTAGAAACACCTTCCTCTTTTAATCTAGCAAGCACTAATTCTGCAGCTTTAGTCGCAATACCATTCTTTCTATAATGTGGATGAATTGCATAACTAATTCTTGCATTGTTTAGAGTATCTCTGAATTCAAAAGCTATAAATCCGCAAGCTTGATTGTTCGAGATGATAATCCAGCACATTCCTGAAGTTTTTCGAGCATCTAGTATCCAATAGTCTATCAGTTTCTTGTAATCTTGTTTTGCCCCTTTTGGAATTATATAATATTTCGAAATATCGGGGTCTTGAAATAAGGTATGTATAAAATTGCTATCGTTTAAAGTTATTGGTTTTAGAACCAACTCACCAGTTTTAAATTCTTTGTTTAAATTGATAAATATCATAATTGTTTTTTTGTTTTGGAGAAATTTTGCTTTGAACTATTGAAAGTTTAGAAGATTAATACTAATCATTATTTAGACATCTATAAAGTCTCGAATTGAAATACTGGGGCCGCTGATTAGGACCTCTCTAAATTTAATATTCGGAATTGTGTGTTGAGAAATCTTAATTATTTCTGCTCTTGATTCTTGCTTCATTGCTGCTCCAAAAATTATTTCATAATATGCCTCTTGAGGCAAAGCAATAGTTCTTTGTTCTATTGTTAATGGATAATATGAAAAATTGTGTGTCCTATATTCTTCTTCAAAGTCATATTCTTCTAGTTTGAAATAAATTTGTTTGTACGTCTGAGTTATTCTGTCTTCCCAAGGATATGGCTTAATAATCGGTAGTTCATCACAATAGTTGATTGCACTGCCAGCACCACGCAGATGTGGAAACATACTTTTCGATGTAAAGCCAACACAAAAGCCAGTATGATTACTACCATAAAGTTCCCACATTTTTATATTGGAAGGATTGGTTGTTAAACTTAAAATACCAAGCCTTTCATTGTAAGCCAAAAAATCTTTTTCTAGATGCCGTTTTATAAATTCTTCGTCTAATAAGGGAGACTTTGCATACCATTCGTCTGCAAATTTTCTATGATATTCTTCGCCCAAATGAGGAGTCTTTGTTTTAGAGTCATTGTAATAACTCCATCGAATTTCTTCGCCGGTGAGTAAATCGTATCTGATATTATTTTTGCAATCAATCAGGTCGGGAAATTCTTTCGGAGGTGAAAAAAAAACTTTACGTTCAGTAATAATTGTTTTATGAAATGGAGCTTTCCAATCGCGGTATTTATAAACAAATTTAGGAATATCTAGTTTATCCCAGTCAACAAATTCCATTTCTATTTTATCCATAAAGCTATATTTGGTCTCACAAACCTAAAACCCAAACCCTGAACTAAAAAACCTAAAAGGAGATTGGGCCGAAATGATGACAGACCGCTTTTATTTTTTGATTAGTTCTTCAATATCCAATCTTCTTGCTGAGTGATGAACAGTTAATATGTCAAATTGATTAACAGTGCATGGTCTGTCCAGTTTAAACGAGCCATTGGGGAAGTTTTTTGTCCAATCCTTCATCAGCAGTTACTTGCCCTTTTGTACTTTGTTCAAGCCCAGTTTCAATTTTTTGTAGCAGATAGATTTTATCTATCAGTTCATCTATTGAGAAATTAGGGGGCAGTTGTTTAATGGTCTTTTCTCCGTAATATTTTTTTGTCATCCTACAGTACAAAAATAGTCTAAATAAGAGTCAATTTCTCAAATAAATATTTTCATCTATATATGAACGAATCATAGATTCGAAGTTGAGTCCGTTAATGTTTGCATTCATGTCTTTTAAATGCATTGATGTTATTTGGATACTCTGTCTGTAATTTTTTTAGTTAATTCTCTGTGTCGCTCTGGAACTCCGAATAACGTTTCCATAGTTATCTCCATCAATTCAATCGCAGCTTTCAATTCGTCTTTCTCAGCAATGGAAAGTTGGTGCATAGCATAATTGCCAAGGAATCTGTGAGTGTGAAGTGAGTTTGAAAGTTCAGCACTAATCAATCCGTTCTTGCCCAAAGTGTCTATTCTGCCTTTTAGAGTTGTGCCCCCGATTTGGTAGTGGTTGCAAATGCCTTCAATCATCGCACGAAGTCCCGCAGAACAAAGAATTCGTAAATCGCTATTATAACATTGAAGAACTTCTTGGTAAGCTTTACGAAGCAAGTATGGTATTCCAACAATTCTTTTTTCAATTAAAGAGTTTTCCAATCGTTCTGGATAAAAAGTCTCAAATGTTTTATCATTGGACATTATCCATTGCCCTGTTGATTCATCCATTTCCATAAAGTTGGTTAAAAAGTCAACACTACGATATGAGATACTGTCGCAACCATTGCATTTAATAATTTGAAAAGAAAATGTCCCGATCTGATGAGATTGCATTATTCCATCATTTTCAACTTCAGCCACATCATCAATCTGATGCTCTGCTTTTATAATATGATTGGTTGCCGAATTGCAACGATTACAAAACGCTTTGAATTTTGGTGTCTCTGTCATCTTTTAGAATTTATTAGTTCTTTTTTGCATATTGATTCAAGGCAATGCCGCCTAGAATGACGCATAACTTAATTATAGGAGCCTACTTTGAGTTCCAATTCTGCTATGCATATTTTTGTTATTTGTCATATTTTCATTTTTCAGGTTATTAATGTTTTTTTTGAAGTCGTACTATTTGCCACAGCCATCTTTAATTAAAATGAATGCCACAAAGATTACCACTAACCAAATAATTAAGTTAGATTGAATATCCTTTGCTTTTTTACGTGCAGCTTCCTCCTCAATTTTTCTATTGTGCTCCAATAAAGCTTTTTTGTTAATAAGAAGATCGTTTTGACCTCTAAAAATTCGCATAAAGCTATCATCATCAAAAGTCCAAACTTTGCCAGTCAGTTCATCTACCTCAATATAGGCTCTATGGCTATTATATATTTTTCGAAGCTCCTCTAGTTTTTCGAAGCTTAAAGTATTTCTTACGTTTGTCGGATCATATTCATCGCAGTCGTATTCTTGCATAGTAATTATATAAATTTCAAAGGTCAATATTTTATATTTAGCGAATTTTTTGTTTCGCTTATCCTGCAAACCTAAAACTCAAATCTTGAAATAAAAAATCAAATCTTTTCGTTTACTTTAGCGTTTATTATATATCACCCCTTCCTCTTCAACCTATACACACTCAACCCAATAGCATAACCATATATTTCCCCATTCGGTAGTTTCACTATTCATTGTTGTCCCTTATCGGGCGAATCTGTCATTCGTTTGGCTTTATCTGGCGTTTGTTCCCACCATTCGTATCACCCTGGTAACTTTCGCGTCAAAAACGCGATCATATTACGAACTAATCACAGATTCGCCCCGATAGGTATTTTTTATATTTATTTTTTGATTAGTTCTTCAATATCCAATCTTCTTGCTGAGTGATGAACCTTTAATATATCAATTAGATCAACAGAAATGATAGTATATATAATTCTATAAATTTAAACGAGCCATTTGGGGAGTTTTTTGTCCAATTCCTCATCAGTAGTTACTTGCCCCTTTTTACTTTGTTCAAGTCCAGTTTCAATTTTTTGCAATAAATAAATTTTGTCTATTAATTCATCTACCGAGAAATTAGGAGGCAACTGTTTAATGTTCTTTTCTCCGTAATATTTTTTTGTCATCCTATAGTACAAAAATAGTCTAAATAAGATTCAATTTCTCAAATTAATATTTTAGATACATAACTTTTTGTCACAAATGCACAAAAAAAGCCCATTCCGATAATTCAGAATGGGCTTTTATATATTTATTGTCCATGGGCACCAACCACATGGCATGCACGGTTATTCCTTCACCAATTTCTGCACCATACGGCTATTGCCTGTTTGGAAACATATCATATATATTCCTTTCTCAAGGTTTTCTATATTTATTGTTTCTTGCGTATTGGGGTTAATTGTTTTGCTTACAAAAGTTTTACCTGCCATATCGCAAATAATTATCATCGTTTTCTCAGATAACTGCGTTTTTATATTCAATATATTCTTAGCAGGGTTGGGATACATTTCAAATTGGCTTTGTTCTATTGTGCCTATACCACTAAATACTGTTACTGTTTTGGTCATGCTGTCAGCACCGCACCCATTAATTGTTACCAGTTTTATTAAATAGTTCCCCCACCCTTGGTTTACAATATAGGTAGCTGGGCTGGCCATGTTCGATATCAGTTTGTAGTTGCTTGTAGTGTTCACATCCGATATATACCAGCCATACCAATCGCCGCTAGTGGTGGTATTGGATATAGAAATATTAGCTCCATTTACACTGCTGCTAAAGCTGGGTGCAGGTTTGCCAGAAACATTGGTAACAGTATAGGGATCAGATAACGTGAAGCAAGTATTTGCAGCCACAGCCTTTACCCGATAAGTACCGGCTGCTGAAACTACGTAATCAATATTGGTTTCACCAGCTATGTCAACTCCACTACCATTGGTCCATTGATAACCCGCAGCAGTGCTCGATAACAATATAATAGTACCACCGCCTTGGCATATAGTTGTAAGTCCTGATATGGTGGTTTTGGCAGGAACATCAAGCACAGTAACAGTATTAGAGGTACTGTCATCACAGCTTTTTACTGTTGAGCTGGCATACAGTGAAATTGTATAAGTACCCGTAGCTGTAAATGTATATTGGGCATTGGCAGTGGTAGCAAACTCCACCCCGTTTACTTTCCACGAGTATGTGTTACTGCTGCCTGAGCTTAGGTTGGTAATGGATATTTGACTCCCCTTGCACACAGTGTTTTGGTCAATTTTGAATTTAGTCTTTGGGCAGGGGTCAATTTTAAGCAAGGTATAATTTAGCCCCACACAGAAACCGATTGTGGAATCAACAAAATAAAGTTGTTCTAATATATCATTTACGCCAGTTACTTTTACATTTGTCCAGTTAGTTCCCCCGTCTGTTGATTTAAGAATAACGCCCTGGTCTCCGCAGGCATATAGCGTAGAGAGGGAGTTGCCAGCATTTTTTATGCAATTTAATTGGATATTGATACCACTATTCATTGCAGCCCAGTTGCTGCCCCCGTCGGTGGTTTTTACTATAATTCCTGTATCGCCACAGGCAAATCCAGTGTTGTTATCTACAAACCATATATACTTTAATACTCCAGCATTGCCACTGTTAAGTTTGCCCCATGATTGGCCACCATCAGTGGTTTTAATAATTACCCCATCATCGCCACAGGCAAATCCTATACTATTGCTTACAAAATGCAGGGAGTTTAAACTAGAACTAACACCTGAAGAAGGGCTACTGTAATTTGCTCCCCCATCGGTAGTTTCTAGTAGCGTTCCATCAGTAGTTACAAATATAAAATGGCTGCCCGAGAAAGCATGCACATCAGTGGCCAAGCCACCTTGTCCATGTTGAAACTTGGACCAACTGCTACCCCCATCATAAGTGTAAATTATATTGTCTCCATTGGCAAAATAAGCGGTGTCAGCATCGCCCCAGCTAAAATCGGATGGGGTATTTGCTCCTGTGCCCACATTGTTGAATGCTTGGCCTCCATTTGAGGTTTTGTTAATACAACTGTCGGAAATAAAATATCCCTTATTGGCATCCGTCATGTAAACAGAATATACGTTTCCATTTGAACAACCGCCATTGGGCGAGAAAGTGGTAAATTGGGCAAATGCACTTGTACTTAACAATAAGGCAAATGCAATAATTGAATTTTTAAAATGGCTGTGTTTCATTTTTGGGTTATTTTATGGGTTAATAATTAAATTTCAGTGGTCGAAATTATATTGAAAAACATTTTAAGCAACCATTGGGTAACAATAAGTTTACCCCCGTTCGTAAACCACAGCAACCCCTTGACCTACCCCAATGCACATTGTAGCAAGGCCGTAGCGTATTTTTGGACACTTTTTAATTTCGTGGATAAGTGTGGTCGAAATCCTGGCCCCACTGCAACCGAGTGGATGGCCTAAAGCAATAGCCCCACCATTTACATTTACTATAGCAGGGTCAAGCCCCAGCTCTTTTATACAGGCTAAACTTTGTGAAGCAAATGCTTCGTTAAGTTCTATCAATCCCAAATCACTTATAGTTAATCCTGCACGTTTCAATGCCTTTTGTGTGGCAGGCACTGGCCCCATGCCCATAATAGACGGGTCAACACCAGCCACGGCGGTAGAAACAACACGAGCTAAAGGGGTTAAGTTATGTTCCTTTATATATTCACCCGATACCAATATTAAAGCCGCAGCACCATCATTAATACCAGATGAATTTCCTGCAGTTACACTGCCATCTTTTGCAAATGCCGGTTTTAATCTAGCTAATGCTTCTATACTCGTTGCACGCGGATGTTCGTCTTTATTAAATATAATAGGATCGCCTTTTTTCTGTGGTAATATTATAGATTCAATTTCAGCATCAAATTTACCGGCCTCGAATGCAGCTTGGTATTTATTCTGGCTTTCAAATGCAAATTGGTCCTGCTCTTCACGACTTATATTATACTTTTTTGCCACATTCTCTGCCGTTTCTCCCATAGTGAATGGATGGTATAATTCGCTCAGAGCTTTGTTTGTAAAACGCCAGCCCATGGTAGTATCATATATTTCGGGTGTGCGGCCATACGCACTATCACTTTTAGGCATTACAAATGGGGCACGAGTCATACTCTCGCTTCCGCCTGCTATATATATATCGCCATCGCCACTTTTAATAGAACGAGTGGCATCTATTATAGCTTGCAATCCCGATGCACACAATCTGTTAACTGTAATGCCGCCAATATTGGTAGGCAATCCTGCAAGCAATAATGCCATACGGGCCACATTTCTGTTATCTTCTCCAGCTTGGTTGGCAGCACCAAATATTACATCTTCTGTTTGGGCAAAATCGAAATTGGGGTTTCGTTTTATTAATGCTTTTATTATATATGCAGCCATATCATCTGGACGAACACTGGCCAAAGCACCCGCATATTTGCCTATGGGTGTGCGAACAGCATCAATAATATATACTTCTTTTTGCATAGCGTGATTAAGTTTAAGAAATCTCCCCGTAATTAATTGTATTTATTTTAATCCGTTTTTAATAAAATCTATCAGCAAACGTACGCCACTTCCTGTGCCATTTTTGCCACGATAATTATCATTAGAATTGGTATATGCTGGTCCTGCAATATCAAAATGCATCCAAGGGTAATCAATATAATACTCTAAGAATTTACCTGCAGTAATTGCACCCGCCACAGGGCCTCCAATATTTTTCATATCAGCTAAATCAGATTTGAGCAAATCCTTATACTCATCCCAAAAAGGAAATTCAACCAAGCGTTCATATACATTTTCGCCACTTGCTTTCAGTTTGTTTTTTTGTTCTTCGCTCGCTGTTCCCATGGCAACTATACCATATTGTCCAATAGCTGCCGCTGCTGCACCCGTAAGTGTTGCCAAATCAATTACCAACTGGGGTTTGTATTTTTTTGCATAATGTAAAGCATCTGCAAGTATCATGCGTCCTTCAGCATCGGCGTTCAACATTTCTACTGTATGACCGCTCATCATGGTTATAACATCACCTGGCACGTATGCATTTTCTCCTGGGCGGTTATCGGTGGCCGGCACCAGACCTATTACATAATAAGGGAGTTTCATTTTAGCAATACCATATAATGTGCATGCCACTGCAGCTCCACCTGCCATATCGCATTTCATGCTGTCCATACTGTTGGGCGTGGGTTTTAAGCTAAGTCCGCCAGTATCATATACTACTCCTTTGCCTATAAGAACCAATGGTTTTTTATTTTTGGCACTATGTGGTTTGTATTCCATTACCGTAAAAGTGGGCGGCAATTGGCTGCCTAGGTTTACGGCGAGCAAACCCCCCATTTTCAAGGTTTTTATTTTTGCTTTATTAAATACTTCCACTTTAAAACCAGCCTTGTCGCCCATCTGCGACATTTGATTGGACAACTCAGTAGCAGTAAGGAAATTTTGTGGCTCGTTTACCAAAGTGCGTGCAATACAAGTTGATTCTATAATAATATTAAGTTCATCTATATCTTTATTGCTAACGCCGTCGCAAAATAGTTCAATAGTTTTAAGCGAATTTGCCTTTTTCTTAGCATCGCCTTTATACTTTAAAAACTGATAGCTACTTAGGGAGATTCCTTCAGCAATAAATAATAATGAATCAGCATCTTCTTTTGCTCCACTCAAAGTAATTGCAGTTTCTTTATGCGAATTGAGCAATCCGCAAAGCGTATTGCCGGTTTTACGATACTGTTCGTATATATTATATAGTGGTTTGTCTTTGCCTTCTATAATGATTCTTATGTATATAGTTTCTGCAATTGCATTTAAAACTATTAGTTCTTGTTCATCTTTTATTTTAGTTTTTATATATGCAATTTCTTGTACATTAAAACCAAGTTTAGCCCAATCTGCATTTTTACTTGCATGTATAAGGACAGGGTTTTTACGACTGTTTTCTGTCGTTTTTTTTAGGGTTGCTTTGTTAAAAGGGATCATATTTATTTAATGATTTAGTGAGGTTTGATTGGATGATTTTTTAGTTGTTAGTAATAAGGGGTAAGGAATAAGGTGTAAGGAGCTTACGCCGTCCCGACCATTCGGGAGGCACTTACTCCTTATTCCTTACCCCTTACTACTAGTATGCTCTTGCATTATTGCCTTCCATATAGTTTACAAATGCTCGGTTCACTACTTTGTTGCCACCGGGTGTGGGGTAATTACCAGTAAAATACCAATCGCCCAAATTATGGGGGCAAGCTTGGTGAAGATTTTCGATGGTTTGATAAATTACTTGCACTTGGGCATTGATGCCGGCGGGTTTTATTATTTCGGAAATTTTTGCGGTGAGTTCGTCGTCGGTAAAAATATCGTAGAGTGGTTTTACCAGATTTTTGTTTTTTTCTTTGGGCAGTAACAGCATTTCTTTGCATGCTTTATATGCTTCATCAAGCAAATGTATTTTATCATGGTCTTTTAATAGTGCTATTAAAGCTTGGAATGCCACAAATTCTCCCAAACGGCTCATGTCAATTCCATAGCAATCGGGATAACGAATTTGCGGGGCACTGGATACTATAATAATTTTTTTAGGCCCCAATCTATCTAGTATTCTTAATATACTTTGCCTAAGTGTAGTACCACGAACTATTGAATCATCAATTACCACCAAATTGTCATTTGGCTTTACAATGCCATAAGTAACATCATATACATGTGCCACCATATCGTCACGGTTTTGGTCGTCAGTAATAAAGGTGCGGAGCTTGGCATCCTTAACTGCTATTTTTTCGCGGCGTGGTTTTAAACTTAAAATCTCAGACAGCTTTTCGGGATTTATATCATTTCCCAATTTTAATATTTGTTCCTTTTTATGATCGTCCAGCCATTCAAGCACACCATCTATCATCCCATAAAATGAAGTTGCCGCAGTATTGGGTATATAACTAAACACGGTATTTTCAAATTCACTGCTCACTTCCTTTAATACAATTGGCGACAACAATCTGCCCAATAGTTTGCGTTCTTTATATATATCGGCATCATTACCGCGTGAGAAATATATACGTTCGAATGAACAGGATTTACGCTCGGCAGAATCAGCTATTTTATGTTCAGCAAACGAACCATCTTTTTTTATTACGAGTGCATGTCCGGGTTGAATCTCTTTAATAGCTTCTACGGGCAAATTGAAAGCAGTTTGTATCGCCGGGCGTTCGCTTGTTACCACTACCACTTCATCATCGGCATAATAATAAGCGGGGCGAATACCAATGGGGTCACGCATTACGAATGCATCGCCGTGGCCCAGCATACCGGCAATAGTATATCCACCATCAAATTTATTCACCGCCCGTTTCAATACATTTTGTATTTGAATACTATCAGCAATGAGGTGGGTGATTTGGTTATTGTCAAAACCTTTGGATTTAAAACCTCTGAATTGCTCCTGAACTTCTAAATCCAAAAAATGCCCAATTTTTTCGAGCACGGTTACGGTATCTGCACGTTCTATGGGGTGCTGGCCAAGCTCTACCAAATGCTCAAAAAGTTCATCTACATTGGTCAGGTTAAAATTTCCTGCAAGCACCACAGTCCTGCTCATCCAGTTATTTTCTCTTATAAAGGGATGGCACTTATCTTCACTGTTGGTGCCGTGTGTGCCATATCTTAAATGTCCTAAAATCAGTTCAGCCACATAGGGCATTTTACTTTTCATCCAGTCTGAATCTTGCAGTTTCTCTTTTTCTTCAGGGAAATGGCTATATATTTCTGCAAATATTTCTGCAATAGCATTGCTGCTGCCGCTCCGGTGTCGGTTTATATAATGCGAGCCTGGTTCAGGATTTAGTTTGATGGTGGCCACACCCGCACCGTCTTGTCCTCGGTTGTGCTGCTTCTCCATAAGCAGGTACAATTTTTTGAGGCCATATAATACCGAGCCATATTTTTGTCGGTAATAGTCGAGAGGCTTACGCAGCCTAATTAGTGCAATTCCGCACTCATGTTTAATTGGGTCGCTCATTCGTTGTTTTGGAACTCTGCAAAATTAATGACGGGGACCATTCCAATTTGTTTTTTTTATCCGCTGTGGCTGAATAATTTTAAACGGGTTGTGTTTATATTTTGTTTTAACAAGGGATGCGGGAGATTTGTTTTATGTTCTGATATTAAAATTCAATATATACAATATTTAGTTACAGTATGATTTTTCTAAAAACAAATAAGTTTGTTCTATTTTAAATAAATGCTCTTTTTGTAGTCTTAGGATTTAGAGTTAAGATTGAAAAGTCTTAGGATGAGATTCGGAACTTTCTTTAACTTAAAATGAGACGCATTGTCCGTTGCTGTATTGTCTGCATTGAAATACTTTTACACTCTATTATGAATAAAGAAAAACTACTAAAAAAATTCGGTGAAAAAGTCAAGCTAAAAAGAGCTGAACTTAAACTGTCACAAGAAGAACTTGCATTTAAATGCGGGTTTGATAGAACTTATATAAGTCTTGTGGAAAGAGGATTGAGAAATACTTCATTCTCAAATTTGGCAATATTGGCAGAAGGTTTAAATACAACTATTAGTTCATTAACAAAAGATTTATAATGGCATTAACACCAAACGACTCTAGGCACGCACTTCAAATACAAGCAGGTGTCGCTGGAAGAATTGCAGGACACAATTTTGAAACAAGTCTGGCTCAAACAATAAATAATTTGCCCTGTCCAATTTTACAAAATCCATTACCAGAATATTTGATAAATGGAAATCCTGAAATTTCAATTGTGAAAAAAGCTTTAAAAGTTTTAGGGTGGGATAATTGTCACATTGTTGAAGCCATTGCTTTGGGTTCTCTTGCGACTGCTGAGGAAGGGAAAAAGTGGCTTGAAGTAAACGGCATGAGGGTAAAGGCTTGTAAGAGTGATATTCTTTTGACTTTATACAATAACGATTTAAAATTTATGGAAACTGTTGGCGTTTCCGTAAAGCAATGCAGCAATAAAACACCTACAAATGCACAATTGTATTTTACTACAGCAAGAGCATTTTGTGAGCTGTTGCGAAATAACGGTATTCCCGTTTCGGATGTAGCGGTTAATGCATTGCGACAATTTTGTGGTGATAATGGTTTTGCTCCCAGAGATAATACTGATGATTTGGTTGGACGAGTATCTGACCCACGTAGATATTTTTGGGAAGAGATTAATGAGCAAGGTAGATTGGAACTGGAAACTATTTTAACAGAAAGACAGGAAGATGTAACTCGGCTTTTATTGCAGAAAGCTTATATCAATGATCCATTTGCACCTGAGTTGCTTTTGCATTTAACTAAAAAAATGCCATCTGGTCAACCACAAGAATTTGCATTGTATACAATTGATGAATTGATAGAACTATCTTGTACCTACGCTGGATTTGAAAAGAAAAAATATAGTGTTCGAAAAAGTTCGCATAAAGATCCTATCGGTGTTCAACATGATGCACCACGATTTGGAATTGTACAAATGCAACGAGGTGGTCAAGCACAACATCCTGAACAACTTCAATTTAATTTGCAAGCAGGGTACTTCTATAACATATAATTTTCCTTGATAAATTTTGCCAGTTCAAAACCTAACAATGGCGGAACTGCATTGCCAATAACTGTTCTGATTGGCCCGTCATTTCCTATAAGCTTAAATGAATCCGGAAAACTTTGTAAGCGAAGTGCTTCCCTTGTAGTTAGTGCTCTTGTCGCTATTGGATGAACATTTCTGCAACCCGAAATCATACCGTATGTTGTCGCAACTGTTCCAGCAGGTTCAGTCCAAACCTGTCTTTTATAGGTTGTGTTATAACCTGAAGGAGGACGTAAATTTGGGTCAAGATTGTCGTGTGCACTTTTACCTTCGGGTACATCAACTAACCACCTTATTACGTGTTCAGGATGATTAACTGCCCAATGATGCTCATCTTTTGAGCTTGATTCGCCTGATTCAAGATAGTCTAAATCGGAAATGCCATCACCCAATGTAAAACATGGTGGATTAGAATTAAATAGATTAACTGAATTTCCATATTTCGTTTCAGCAATCGCAGGAGATTTTTTCAAATCTTTTCTCACAGCAATAAATATTACTCTCCCTCTATCTTGCGGAACACCATAGTCTTTTGCATTTACATTATAAAAAGTGCTTTTGTAGCCCATCCTTTCAAATGTGTCAAGTATCCTCTTGCTCACTAGACTTCCATTTGGGTCTTTCATTGAAGTAAGAAGTCGAACATTTTCAATTAAGATTACCTTTGGCTGTATTTGTTCTGCAATTTTTAAATAGTATTCAAATAGAGTGTTTCTTTTATCATTTACATCTCTTTTTCCAGCCAAACTAAAACCTTGACAAGGTGGTCCACCAACCATCAAATCAATATTTTTATGTTTCTTCAAAACCTTTTCAATATCAGACTTCGAAATCTCTTGGACATCATTTGGTAAAAAGTTTACATTAGGAAAATTCAATTCATAAATCGCTTTATAATTCTCAACTAATTCGTTTGTCGCTACAATTTCAAACCCAGCAGCTTTAACGCCATAACACAAACCACCACAGCCAGCGAAAAATGAAACTGCTTTAAGTCCAGTGTTTGGTGGATTTGTGAATTGGGATTCTAAGTTTTTTAAAACTTCTAAATACTCTTTGTTGCGTTTTGTTTTTGAAAATCCTCTACGAGGTTTTTGAGCAATAATAGAATCCAGATGTTGGCTGTTTTGAAACCTTTTCTTTTTTAGTTTCAATACTGCTGTTTCATCAATTTTTTCTAATTGATTAGCAATGTTATTTACTTCATTAGATGACAAGTTAAGCTTACCTAGTTCATATGCAGAAATGCGAGCTTGCTCGATACCCGTTATGTCAGATAGTTTTGATTGACTTAAACCTATGTCGTTTCGTCTTTCTCTTATATCAAATCCTGTCATAGCTCTTATTTTCTTTTTTTGTCTTTAATGTTATATCTAATTTTTTCTTCTGCTACTTGCATTGCTTGTAATGCAAGGTCTTCATCTTGTACTTCGTAAAATAATTTATCTGAGAGCCAAGCGATAATAACATCATTTTTTTGGTGCTTATAAAACTCTCCAAGTGCTTTCACTTGTTCTTTTGTCGGCATGCGTTTGTCTTGCTCAATTTTGCTTAAAATAGTAGGGTCAAGCGAAAGTTGAGCCCCTACCTCCCTTAGTAGAAGACCTTTTTCTTCTCTTAGCTCTCTTAGTGTTGTTCCTACTGTTTTCAATATGCCTTATTTTGACTTGACAAATATTGGCAAATATAAAGTATTTTTTGAAATTTAAATTGTGTGTGGGGAAAATGTGATAAATTGGTGAATAAGGCCCAATTTTTTGTCACTTAGCTTAAGATAGAAACAAGCTATTGTTTTGGCTGGTTACATTAATAATAACTATAATATTTGAAAGTTTTCGGTGGACTCACTTAGACGAATAGCGTATTATTTCTTCACCGGTCGTTCCATCTTCACCCCACAATTCTGGCAGGTACAGTTCGTTTCGTTATTATAAAACCTTTCAAAAATTGGAGGGAGCTGTGCTACAATATCTGTTACATATTCATATTCTTCATATAGCTTTTCACCACAGTTTTCGCAGTACCACATAAAGCCATCCAGCTCTTGCGTTTCGCGTTTGCGTTCTATTACAATGCCCACTGTGCCTTCGCCACGCTGCGGAGAATGCGGAGTACGCGGCGGCAATAAAAATATATCACCTTCGTTAATGTGTATATCAACAGGCTTGCCGTCTTCAATTATTTTCACCACCACATTGCCTTCCACTTGGTAAAAAAATTCTTCACCTTCATTAAAGTGATAATCTTTGCGGCTATTGGGACCACCCACAACCATTACAATAAACTCAGCATCTTGCCATATCTGCACATTGCCCACAGGAGGCTTCAGCATGTGGCGATGTTCGTCGATCCATTTTTTTAGGGGGAAGGGTCTTTGTATGGGCATGGTGGTTTTTATTTAATTAGTTCTTTTCTAATTCGATTAGCTGACGCAAATCTACAATATTTTGCGGTAATTCCCCTTTTGCGATTTCCCAAATCACTTCATAATCGATACCAAAATACTCATGGGTTACCATATTTCTTAGACTATACATTTTTTTCCAAGGTAGGTGAGGGTGATTTTTTATTACATCGTCAGGAATATATTTTGAGGCTTCTCCAATAATTTCAAAATTGCGAATGACGGCGTCAACTATCATAGAGTTTTGTTTAAAATGTATAAAATCCAAATCACCTATATATTCGCCAATCCTCTCCATTGAGATAAGCATATCCTCAAGGTAAAGCGTATATTTCCTATCAGTAGGTTTCATACAAATTTTGTTTCCTTAAGAATGCTATCTTTTAATTGCTCTTTCAAGGCTTTTATTGAAACCAAATCGACTTTTCTATTCAATTCTTTTTCGAGTAAATACTGAAGGTCGAAAAAAGCCCAACCAAGAGGTTTGTTTAACGATACAATAATGTCAATATCTGAATCCTCAGTTTGTTCATTCCGAGCAAAGGAGCCAAAGTACCCAATCCTATCAACATAAAATGTTGATGATAAAACTGGCTTTAAAGCCTTCAGTTTCCTCTCTATGTCACCTTGCATTATCATCACAGCAAAGTTATAGTATTGTGTAGAACTTACAAAATAATCTTATCAGTGTAGTTGCAAGTTACGCCGTGAAATCCTTTAATCTGTGTTCCGCCGCGGCGGATGTGATTCAGACAGACACCCCTCCCGTATGCACCACCAAAACCTTCTGCCCCCTCTTTAAAAAATTTGTTCTTATCAACTCCTCAATCCCAAAAAACATCTTCCCCGTATACACAAACTCAATAGGTATCCCCGTTTGTAATATATACTTTTCAATAAAGTTATCAAGTTCATTATTCGTTTTCCCATAACCGCCAAAATGAAAATCATGGTGCAATACCCAATTACTTTGTGGGCATAATTTCTTTATATCGTTTTCAATTTCTTCTGCACCTTTTAATACTACTATACCATTTACAATTGCGTTCTGGAATTTGTGAGCGGCTGCATTTGCTATGCCTGCTAAGGTAGTTCCCGTTCCCACACATACAAATATATGGTCGAAATGAATACCAGTTTCTGTTATAATATCCTCACAACCTTTGGCCCCAAATTCTCCACGGCCACCTTCATCAACTATATATATATTATTTGTGTTGTTATAGTATTTTTGAACTAAATATTCTCTGTTTTTATATAATTGTCGTTCAACGAAAATAAGTTCCATTCCTTGTGCATGGCAATATTGCAGATGCGAATTGCTGTTGGCAGTAAGTTCTTCTCCACGTACAAATGCTGTTGTTTTTAATCCCAAAGTATTACAAACTTTTGCCACAGCAGGCAAATGGTTGGAGTAAGCTCCACCAAAAGTTACAATATGGTTTTTGCCTTTTTGTATACAATCAATCAAAGTGTATTTTAGTTTACGCCATTTGTTTCCTGACACTATGGGGTCAATCAAATCATCACGTTTTATATATAGTTCAATTCCTGCATCGGTATATAAAGCATAATCTATTTGCTGCAAAGGACTGGGGAGTTTGTCAGCAAAAAAGTTAGCAATTGTATGGGTATTATTAAACATAAAATTATGTATATAATCCCTTTAGCAGCCGCAATCAGGGCGTTTTTGCACTTTGCCATTTTTATCTATATATATAATCATCCTACCGTTTGGGTGATAAATATAAGTCCATTTTCGCAAACCGTGAACATATTTTTCTTTTTTATATAATATATGTTTGGGGCTATAAAATCTCCATACCCCTTCTCGTTTTCCAGCCACAAATTTTCCTTCTTCTTGCAGCTTAGTTTCTGCTCTGTAGTACTTCCATTTCACGGTACCACTGGCATTGCTATCGGCAATAGTTTGTGCCGAACATATATAATGAGCAGAGAAATAAAAAAGTATGTATAATAATATCCTATTCCCCATACACTGTTATTTGATGGTGTGGTGTTTAATAAATGTATGAAACGTATCGCCACGCAAACCTATCCGCAATGTTTCCAAAGGTATCAATTCATGGGGTGCAATATTGCCCAAGTTTACATTGGCTCCAATGAGTTTGATAAAATATACTTGTTGGTCTTTTTGGGGTGTTTCCCAAATAATTTTTTCTGAAGGTATTTGTGTCAAAATCTCATCTACCAATCCTGAGCGTACTTCTCCTGTACCTCTAAAAATGCCAACATTTCCACTTTCCCTGGCTTCTGCAATTACTTTCCACACACCCGCTTCAATTTCTTTTTTCATCAGTTCGATCCATTTGTAAGGGGGCATTATTTTCTCCGCATCTTTAGATCCCACTTCCGAAATCACAGTAACATGTTTGGCTAATTTATATATAAACTCACATTTAATATCGTGCGGAAATTCTATCGAACCGTCAGAAACTTCTGCATATTCCAATTTGTATTTTTCCAACAATTTTATGTAATCATCAAATTGCTTTCTAACAATAAATGCCTCAAACAGGGTTCCTCCAAAATATACTGGAATACCAGCTTGTTTATATAAATCTAATTTTTCTTGCAGTTTTTGCGACACCATCGAGGTGCCAAAGCCCAGTTTTACAATATCGACATAGTTGCTGGCCATTTCCAAAAAATCTTCGGTTTCCCTAAGCCCCATTCCTTTATCCATCACCATGGTAATGCCATTTTCCCTCGGTTTTAGGGTCCTTTTCGGCAAATTTTTTAATTTAAAATTCATTCAGTAAGGTTTGTTAAAAATAATATTTGCTGCAAAACTACTCTTCAATGCACATCGAACAAACATCTTGCGTAATTTTGATGTTTTATTTTACAACATGGACATAACAGTTTTCAAAAACCTTCCCCCCGATAGTCGTGTGTGGGTATACTTTGCCGATAGACAATTGACTGACCCAGAGGTTTCGTGGCTTGATGGCGAGTCGGACAAATTCACCCAACAATGGACAGTACATGGCCATGATATGCAAGCCAAAGCAGGCGTTTTGCACCACCATTTTTGGGTACTTGCAGCCAATGAAGCTTTCAATGCTGCCAGCGGTTGCGGTATTGATAAGAGTGTTCATTTTGTGCAGAATGCGGGTCAACAGCTCGGCATAGATTTCTTCAATCGTTTGCTGGTCCCTATTGTTTTGGGCGATAAAATTGAAATTGAAAAAATGTCAACACTAAAAACAGGAGTGTACACTTCTGCACACTTCACTTACGACCTTACAGTATCAAGGCTTCACGAACTACAAACCAATTGGTTGAAGCCCATTGGGGCAACATGGTTGAAAAAACACATGCAACCTTTTTTGGTTTAATGTGGTCTTATGTTCATAATTGATATAGAATTTACAGGTGTTAGAACAAATTTAACCCCCTATAAATAAACCCAAAAACAGAATATACTATGGCTACTGCAATTACCCACGACATTAAAATTTCAGTGTCTCGAGCATTCCAAGGAGTTTCAATGCAAACTTGGCCTGACATTTTTCAGTTCGCTTATCAAGTCACTATCGAAAATTTTAGCGACTATCAAGTACAACTGCTTCACAGGCATTGGTATATTATTGATGGGCAAGGGCAGAAACGTGAAGTAGCGGGTGAAGGTGTGGTAGGAAAACAACCTTCATTAATGCCCGGCGAAAGCCACCAATACATTTCGGGTTGCCACTTAACCGTTGATATAGGAAAAATGCATGGTACTTATACATTCGAACGCAAATCGGATGGCAAATTGTTCGAAGTAGAAATACCCGAGTTTGAGCTTATTGCTCCTTATCGTTTCAATTAGGTCTTCTTTTGAAACAAACTTTTATAATCCTCTTATTTTTTATATGTCCTTATTCCGCTTTCTCTCAAACTTCTTGGAACATTAACTTATTGTCTCGTTGGGATAATGACAGCCTTCCCTCCCTTGGCGAACAGCAATATAATGAAGTAATTGGCTGGTATCAGCAAGCAAAAAATAAAGAATATGCCATAATTGGCGGTATAGATTCGATATACTTTTTTGACGTTACAGATGCCTCAAATCCGGAACTGATTATAGCGAAACCGGGATATTCAAAAAGATGTATCAATAGAGATTTCGCTATTAACAGTCATTATCTATATACTGTGGCCGATGAAGGAAAAGCAGCCCTTCAAATATATGATCTTGCCTATCTCCCTGATTCTGTTTCATTGATATATAGCAATGATTCACTTACACAAAATTGTCATACAATATATGAATACAAGAACATGCTATTCCTAGCAAGAAACAGGTTAGGAAACAAAATTCACCCACTCGATATTTTAGATATTTCAAATCCTGAGAAACCTTTTCTATTGCACTCACTAGTTGCCCCCAAGGATGGCTCTGGTCAATATATGTTTGAAATGGTGCATGATGTAACAGTGGCTAACGATACCCTTTTTTGCTTTTGCGGCAACAGTGGTTTATATATATATGATATCACCAATATTAATAAACCCAAGTACTTAAATTCTCTTACACAATACCCAGGGCAAGGTTATTGTCATTCAGGAACAGTGTATAAAGGCCATCTTTTATTTACAGATGAAAACAATGGCAAAGGTATAAAGAATTATGATTTTAAAAATATATACAACCCGCTTTATATCTCTACGGTATACAGTAATCCCAATGCCATTCCGCATTATGTATATATCAAAAATACGATGCTTTGGTTAAGTTCTTATCAAGATGGGGTAACGGTTTGGAGCATCGAAAACCCACTAACCCCAGTTCTTTCGGGCTACTATGATACTTATCTGCAAAATAGTCCCAATGAATACAAAGGCTTGAAGGGTTGTTGGTCCCTATATTGTACCTTGCCTTCAGGCGTAATTTTGGCTTCTGATATGACCAATGGTTTGTTCATACTGCAACCCGCAAAGAACTTAGCTATTTCACCACCCAGTAAAAATCAAAATAATATATTTGATATATATACTTTGGATGGGAAATTAATATATACAAACATACCAAAAAACTATCTGGATTTTCTTGATTTGCAGAATGGAATTTATATATTAAAACAAGAAAATTATACTGAAAAGTATATCGTTGCCAAATAAAAAAGGCCGTATAAAACGACCCCTTAGTTGCGGAGGCAGGACTCGAACCTACGACCTTCGGGTTATGAGCCCGACGAGCTACCACTGCTCCACTCCGCGGTGCAAATGTAACCCTTAATTATTTATTATCCATGCTGTCCCCGGAATCTATTCTCATAGCACTGGCTTTCTGAAAGTTAAATAAAAGACATTAAAAAACCCAGCTCATTTGAGCTGGGTCAGTCGGGATAGCGGGATTTGAACCCACGACCTCTTGCACCCCAAGCAAGTACGCTACCGGACTGCGCCATATCCCGATCTCTTTTTTAAAGAGGTGCGAAATTAGGGGTTTTGCTCCTTATCCTACAAAATTATTTTGAATACAATATCGCACCGCAAGTTCATAGCCATCAAGCCCAAGGCCAGTAATAACCCCTTTGCATGCTGATGCCGTTATTAATTTTTGCCGAAATTCTTCTCGTGCATGCACATTGGATATATGCACTTCAACCACCAATTTGTTGATGGCTTTTAGGGTATCAGCAATAGCGATGGAGGTGTGAGAATAACCTGCTAGGTTTATGATGGCAGCATCGTAATCGTTTATTTTTTGTAGGCAGTTTATAATCTCTCCCTCCACATTCGATTGGAAGTATAGGATAGTTATATCTGGGAACATAGGCCGCAGTTTTTCCAAGTATTGCTCGAAGGACAGTGAGCCGTAGATTTCAGGTTCACGTTGCCCCAGCATGTTTAAATTGGGACCATTAATGATTTGGATTCTTTTATTTGCCATTTTTTACTTCTGTAATTTGGTAATTGTTCAGCGAGTTTGTTTGTGTATAGAAAGGGGTCAGCGTGTATTGATGAAAAAATCTCAGATCAAAATCATTTGACACAAAAGCCTGACGGGTTCCTGTATTGGAGTTGCCTATAGCATCGGTCAATATGAGTTTGTTGCTGTGTTTGATGAGTGAATCGAGGAATATATAGTCTTGGTTTTTGCTTTTATAGTCTGATGGGGTTTTATATATATTTTCACAGTTATCATGGTTGGTATAATAAAACATATTTTTATATAAATTTGCTTGCGATAGTATATATATATCTTTAGGGTTATAATGATTCATCAGGTATTCTTTATTTTGCAAGTCATAATATTTTTGAGGTATAAGACCGAATGCCAAATTCCATACAAATATAGCCATTCCCAGATATGAAAAATAAATTTGGTATTTTCCCAATACAAATCCCAGATAAATCACCAATAGAAAGGGCAGCATTACCATAAACTCAGCATTGCCCTGTGCATAGAAAGCGAACAATAGCTGTGCGATAAATACGGAAAGTATATAATTTTTTATAACTGTATAATTGGGTTTAACGGTTGCTGCTGTATCGACTTTTCGCCTGACATATTTTTTGATTTGAATAAATACCAAAACCAAACTTATTATAATCGGTAACACATAAATTAAATTAGTTTTGACTAAGTAATATATGTTCCCATGTATTTGTATAAAACTCCGAATAAAATTTACACCTGTCAAAAATAAATTGTTGAAACCTATACTACTAGTAGCTTCGCCAGTGTAATAATCATATAACACAAAACGAGTGACTGATTCAAAACTTAAAGATTCATTATTATAATATCTGATAACGGAGAAATACGTTGTTGCTATAATAATAACTGAAATAAGGGAATATATAATACCGTTTCGTCTGCTTCCAATAAAATAAGTAACAGCGGTAACCAATAGCCAAATAACATGCATCTGATGGAACAATGCAGCTATACTCATTAGGATGGATGAACAAATTAAAAAAGATATTTTTTTGTGGTAATGATATTTAATAAAATAATAAGTACCCCATAACGATAAAAATAATGGGATTATATATACTTCGTTTTCTGTTGCAAATCTCAACAACCCAAAAGAGGAAGCAGCAACTAGCAAGGCTGCCACCACAAACTTTGAATCGAACTTTAACAGCCGCATAATGGCTGAAAGTGCCACTAAACAGCCCGATGCAAACAAGGCATTCACAGTTTTCATCAATACCAGCGGTTCTATATCTTTTAATACCGAGTATAAAACCCAACCCAACGCATTGTATAATAAATGGTGAGGTCTGAAAATATTCTCCCCATATTTAATATCAGCTGCAAAACCATAAGCATCTATGGTAGAATTGTTTGTTTGAAATAAGATGCATAATAATACAAACCCAATACCCGCCAAAACAGGCAAGCTGATAATATAATTTTTGTTACGTTCTATTTGCATTTACTTTGCAAAGTAAGTTTATGTTTGACAAAAACGAACAAATAGTAATTGTTTGCACCTTGGTAATGATGGTGTTGTTTTTCTTGTGGCGAAGGAGACAGAGAGGCGAACGCTTTAACAAACCAGCATTTTTATATGCACGATTGGCGGTGATATTGTTAGCAATCATTGTTTTAGGTATTGAAACCTACAAGTCGTGGAATCTGATAAAAATATTTGCACTGGTAGCATCCATTGCTATGGCCTTTTATATTTACAAACAATATAACGAAAGCGATGAAGAAGATACGGGAAGCCACGATTGATGATTTGCCCCAGATAGTTTCGATATATAACGAAAGTATCCCCGGGCGGCTCTCCACTGCCGATATGGAACCCCAAACAGTAGCAGATAAAACGGCCTGGTTCCTATCTTTTGCAACCGACGACCGACCTTTTTGGGTTTGCGGGGATGAAGCAGGAAATATAATGGGCTGGCTTTGCTTCAAAAGTTTTTATGGCCGCTGTGCTTATCGGGGCACTGTGGAGGTGAGTATCTATGTTTCTTATAAATACCATCGTGCAGGAACTGCAAATATGATTCTTCAATATGCAATAGCCCGTTGCCCAGAATGGGGAATTGACAATATTACAGCTTTTGTGTTTTCACAAAATTTGGGAAGCATCAAACTGTTTCAAAAGTTCGGGTTTAAAAAATGGGGGCATTTGCCAAATATTGCAATGCTGGGCGATGAGAGATGCAGCCTGGAGATTTTTGGATTGGGGTTACAAAAACAATCTTAACAACCAAGTATTATACTGATAGGCTACAATTTCTTATTTATTGCCGTTCCAATGTTAATAGATATGAAATTAGCCCAACCTCCTCCCCATAACCCCCGCCACCTTTTCATACAACTGCAAGGGCGTCATCGTTCGCCAGCCCAAGGTGTCAAGCTCCCCGCCAAAATTTATATAATAGTCAATATTGGCTTGCTGGAATTCTTGTAATATATGTTCTCTGAAATTGATGGCCACCACCCAACCATTCTCCACATCCTGAAACCATTCTTCATAATAACAATCATCGCTGCTGTGGAAGTTCAATACATTTTCGCCAATCAATATATATTTGTCTATGCCGCTATCAATCAAACTTTCTATTACTTTTCGTTTCAACCACATCACATCATTGTTCACGGCATCGTTCCATTCACCTATAAACTCTATCACGGCAAAGCCAGTTTGGTAATCGGCCATTAGCAATTTCATATATAAAGTGCTGGAGCCAAACTCGTCCCATTGTGGGTGGATTAAATAATTATATATTTTGTTGTGGTACTCAAATTCACTGTGTACACGCCCGTAAAAGGGCGAATGTTCATCAGCCTCACTTTGATAGTACTGTCGCCAGCTATAGTAGGGTTCTATATTGTGCATGTTGGGGGGCAAAGGTAATTTTATTTGTGAGTTTTTTTAGCAGAAACACTGGATTATTTCAGCGAATATTTTTAATTGTGAGATATGCATATTGAAACAAAAACCTTCGCTGCGGCCTAAGTTTTGGAAAGTTTTAACTTTTCAAAACTTAGGCGTACTTTTGCGGCAAATTTTAAAATATGAATATTAATAACATCACTGAACTACTTGGCGATCAAGCCGATTCGCTACTTGGCCACAAGGCTATCATCAGCAAAGATTTATTGCACACCCCTGGCCCCGATTTTGTGGATCGTGTGTTTGCCCAAACCAACCGCAATCCACAGGTATTGCGTAATATCCAAAATATATACGATCACGGTCGCCTTGCCGGTACTGGTTATGTGTCTATTCTTCCGGTTGACCAAGGAATAGAACACTCGGGCGGTGCTTCGTTTGCACCAAACCCCATTTATTTCGATCCTGAAAATATTATTAAACTTGCCATCGAAGGTGGTTGCAATGCTGTTGCCTCTACTTATGGTGTGTTGGCTTCATGCAGCCGCAAGTATGCCCATAAAATTCCTTTCATTGTAAAAATTAACCACAACGAAATCCTAACCTACCCTAACCGTTTCGACCAATTTATGTTCGGTTCTGTAGAAGAAGCCTGGAACCTGGGTGCTGCTGCCGTTGGTGCTACTATATATTTTGGTAGTGAAGAATCGTCACGCCAAATACAAGAAGTGGCTGCTGCTTTTGAGCGTGCCCACGAACTGGGAATGGCCACCGTATTATGGTGCTATTTGCGTAACAACGGTTTCAAAAAAGATGGTGTGGACTACCACGCCGCTGCTGATTTAACCGGACAAGCCAACCATTTGGGCGTTACTATACAAGCAGATATTATCAAACAAAAATTGCCTACCAATAATGGTGGTTATAATGCCATTAACTTTGGCAAAACCCATCCAAAAGTATATAGCGAACTAAGCACCGATAACCCGATTGATTTGTGTCGTTACCAAGTAGCTAATTGCTATATGGGCCGGATGGGCTTAATTAACTCAGGTGGCGAAAGCAAAGGAGCAACTGATATGGCCGAGGCAGTATTGACCGCCGTGGTAAACAAACGTGCCGGTGGCTGTGGTCTTATCTCAGGCCGCAAAGCTTTCCAAAAACCCATGACTGAAGGTGTTACACTGTTGAACGCTATTCAGGATGTGTATTTGGAGAAGGGTGTAACCATAGCTTAAGTTGGTATCATCTGATAGCTATCGGATAACGGTAACTTTTGTCTTCAAATATTCACAATCTTAGATTATTATATAAATTCAAACTCCATTTAAGTATAGAAGAATTATATCTTATTTTTGTAATATTAAAGCCAATTGACAATATATATTATATAGTACATGTTCGCCCACGGGAAAAATATTCGAACCTTTTCATTAGAGCAATTACAACAATTATTCTTAGAAAAAGGCGAGCCCAAATTTCGTGCAAAACAATTATATGAATGGCTGTGGCAAAAGCAAGCTGCTACGTATGATGAAATGAGCAATCTTTCTCTTGCAACACGCACTTGGCTCGAAGTTACTTTTCCTATTCATCCTGTAATAGTCGATCACAAACAAATAAGTAATGATAGGACTATTAAATCTGCTTTCCGGTTGCACGATGGATATTTTGTAGAAGGTGTTTTAATTCCTACGGAGAGTAGAATGACAGCTTGTATAAGTAGTCAAGTAGGATGTAGTTTATCGTGTAAATTTTGTGCTACCGGTAAAATGGAACGCAAACGCAATATCGATCATTATGAAATTTTCGACCAAGTAGCATTGATTAAAAAACAATCGGAAGAACATTATAATATACCCTTGAGCAATATTGTATATATGGGCATGGGCGAACCACTGCTAAATTATAGTAATGTAATGAAGAGCATTGAGATGATAACCAGTCCCGATGGGTTGGGTATGTCGCCGCAGCGGATTACAGTTTCCACTGCGGGCATTTCTAAAATGATAATAAAACTTGCCGACGATGGTGCCAAGTTTAATTTGGCTTTATCACTCCATGCTGCCAATGATAGAAAGCGTGATGAAATTATGCCGATTAATGAAAGCAATACCTTGGCAACTTTAGAAGAAGCCCTAAGTTATTTCTATAATAAAACGGGCACACGACCTACACTGGAATATATAGTTTTTGACAAGTTTAATGATAGTATAGAAGATGCAAATGAGCTTGCTGCCTTTGCCCGAAAATTCCCCACCAAAATAAATTTAATAGAATACAATTCCATTGGCGATGGCCTGTTCCAAAAATCAGGCGAACAAAGATTAAATGCTTTTGTGCGACACTTGGAAAGCAAAAAATTGATTGTAAATCTTCGCCGCAGTAGAGGGAAAGATATTGATGCTGCCTGTGGTCAGTTGGCAAATAAGGGATGATAAAAATTGGTGTGTAACAAAAAAGACCGTAACTTTGTGTAGTGGTTATAAAAAATGAAATATTAAATCATCGTGCTGATTTTATTGCATTGTGCAAAAAGCATCATGTTAAACAATTGTTTGCTTTTGGTTCGTCAGTTACTAATGAATTTAATGATTTAACCAGCGATATAGATTTACTAGTTGAAATTGATGATGCAGATCCTATTGAACGCGGTGATAAGCTGATTTCATTATGGGATACATTTGAAATATTTTTTCACAGAAAAGTAGATTTACTTACTGACGCATCCATCCGTAACCCATATTTAAGAAAAAATATTGACGCTACTAAAATATTAATTTATGACGGAACAAGGTCGAAAGTACTTATCTGATATTGTTCATGCGATTGATTTGATAGAAGATTTTACCAAATCAACTACAAGTTATAATGAATATATACTTGACATGAAAACACAGAGTGCGGTTGAACGACAATTAAGTATTATTGGCGAAGCAGTTAATAAATTTGATATGCTACACGCTGAAATTAGCCTTGAGCACGCAAGAAAAATTGTGGGTTTTCGCAACAGATTAATTCATGCGTATGATGCTGTTGACTCATCGATGATATGGGCCATTGTTAAAAAATATATAACACCGCTTAAAGAGGAAGCGATAAAAAAAATACAGTTGTAAGTTCGTGAATAAATTGATGCTGCTTGTGGGCAGTTGGCGAATAAGGGGTAGGTTTATTTTATATTTGACATTTTTGATTTTGTATTTTACTTGATAGGATTTAAATGGATAACAATAAAATTAGAGATTATATACCATTATATTTTTCAGGAATATTTATGTGGTTATTAATATTCTTAAGTAGATTGTTGGAAAATCAATTTGGGAAACAATACAATAGTGACGTCACGACTATATTGTTGGGCATAAATATATATACCCAGTGGGTCTTTATTCTATTAGGCATAAAACTTCTTCTTAATAAAAATGTCCTTCCATTTTTTAAACTGATCTTCTTTTTTAATACGTTATTTTTAATATTAGTTTATACTCTTATTATTTTATTCTCTATTGATTCTGGATTTGATCTCCATTAGATGCAATCGCAGTATTATGCAATTACTATTATATACTCTTCAACCTCTCCATCAACTCCCCTAACCCAATCGCCATCAAATCATTAGGCAATGGGAAACTTTCTTCACCATTATATACTACAAATTTTTTCGTAGGTTTTATATATACATGCAGTTCAAAAACACCTAGCAATTTTAATCATTTAATCGGTTTTCAATATCCATTCGTTGGTGTAAAACCCTGATGATTTCTATGTGTTTTTGCTTTTCAATTTGTTTATAAAATACAATGTGCGATTTTACTTTGGAGGATTTATAGTTTTTTCTAACATGTGCAAGGTCGTTCCCAACTTCTGGCTTTTGAGCTAGGTATTCTATCTCATCTATAATAAGGTTTATATATCTGTCTGCTTGCTCATGCGACCAATGTTCAAAAGTATATAGCCATATATTTTCAAGGTCTTCAGCAGCTTTTACGCTAATTTTATAGTTCATCAACTATATGTTTCTTATGAAGATTTTTGATAAATTCCCCTCTGTCAAACTTTTTTACAAAACCTGACTTCTCTCCTGCTTTAAGTTCTTTAATAAGCTCAATCTTCTTATTTTCTTCTTGCTCAAAAAGTCGCAACGCAGCTCTTACAACTTCGCTTGCTGATGAATATCGCCCTGTTTGAATTTGTTGGCTTATAAGCCTGTCAAAATAGTCTCCTAAAAGGATTGAAGTATTTTTTGCCATTTTAATTTCAATTATGTTTCAAAGATACCAATTCTTGGTATCTTTGCCAAAGAAAATATGTGTAGATATAAGATTATATACCTTTCAAGTTCTCCATCAACTCCCCCAACCCAATTGCCACTACACCATTAGGCAAAGGAAAACTTTCCCCACCATTATATACTACAAACTTTTTCGTAGGTTTTATATCCTCGCAAGCTATATGAAAACCTTGTTTTACTTTGGGGCTGCTGCTGCGTTTTATTTCTATAGCCCATGTTTGTCGTTTGGGTAGTTCTAGTATCAAATCTATTTCTGCTCCGGCACTGGTTCTATAGAAAGAATACTTGGCTTGTTGGGGTGCAGCGGTTAATATATTTTCTATCACAAATCCTTCCCAGCTTGCTCCTACCAAGGGGTATGAAAGCAGGTTGTCCAAAGTTGTTATATTTAATAGTTGGTGTAATAAACCACTATCACGCACATATACTTTGGGTGTTTTTACCAAGCGTTTTTTGGTATTCGTATAATAAGGTTGCACCTTGCGTACCAATAATAAATCGCATAACAAATCTATATAACGGCTTGCAGTCATATTGCTAATATCAAGTCCGCTTGCCAGTTTGGAGGTGTTCATCATACTGCCTTGCAAATGTGCGAGCATGGTCCATAGTCTACGTAAAGTTGTTGCAGGCACACGTGGCCCAAGTTGCGGCACATCACGCTCTAGATAAGTGCGTATAAAATCTTCACGCCACTGTGTACTTATACTATCATTCTTTGCTTGGTAACTTGATGGAAAACCACCACGCAACCACAGTTTATTAATATCCCCATCAACTTCATTATAGGTAAGTCCACCAAGTTCTAAATATTGTATACGTCCTGCTAATGTTTCAGAAGACTGTTGTAATAAATCAATAGAAGCAGACCCGAGAATGAGAAATTGTCCATTGCCTTTTCCTTTTCGTCGGCCTTTATCTATAATACTTCGCAATACCTGAAACAACTCTGGCTTGCGTTGTACTTCATCCAAAATTACCAACTTGTCTTTTTGTAAAGTGAGGTAGGCTTCCGCATCTTGTAGCTTAGCCAAGTCTTTTGGAGACTCCAAATCGAGGTAAATACTGTCACGATCTTCAGCCACCTCCAATGCCAATGTAGTTTTACCCACCTGCCGAGGCCCAAGTATTGCCACCACTGGGTTGTGGGCCAATCCTTCAATTATTTTATCTTTTAAATCCCTAAAAAACACCTTGCAAATTTAACACAAAATGTTAAAATTACAAGGTATTTTTTAGGGATTTGGGATTCAGTCCGCCTTGGCGGATTGGCTCCTCTCCACCGGAGAGGCGGGGGAGAGGTCACCCAATTGCTTGCCTCAAATCCTCAATCAAATCCTCAATATCTTCAATCCCCACACTAAGTCGCAGCAAAGAATCAGTCACCCCTACTTTTTCGCGTTCTTCTTTGGGTATGCTTGCATGTGTCATGCTGGCAGGATGTCCAATTAATGATTCCACACCACCCAGGCTTTCTGCCAAACTAAACACCTTGGTGCGAGATGCCATAGCAAATGCTTCTTCCATGCTATCACCTTTCAAAGTAAAACTCATCATGCCGCCAAAATCTCGCATTTGTTTCTTGGCGATTTCGTGATTGGGATGGTCGGTAAAACCGGGCCAATAAACTTTGTCAACTTTGGGATGGTTGCGTAAAAATCCTGCTACCACTCTGCCGTTACTGCAATGGCGTTCCATGCGGATATGCAAAGTTTTTATGCCACGCAATACCAAGAAACTATCTTGTGGCCCAGGAACTGCACCGCATGAGTTATGTATAAAATTAAGTTGTTCGTACACAACAGGATCATTCACACACAATGCCCCCATAATTACATCACTATGCCCGCCCAAATACTTGGTTACGCTGTGCATTACGATATGTGCACCCATATCCAATGGATTTTGCAAAAAGGGCGATGCGAAAGTATTATCAACGGCTAATAATAGTATATGTTCTTTGGCAATAGCGGCACAAGCAGCTATATCAATAATTTGGCAAGTGGGATTGGTAGGCGTTTCCACCCACAACATTCTGGTGTGTGGATTTATATAGTTTTTGATATTATTAGCATCGGTCATATTTACAAAATGGAACTTGATACCAAACTTGGCAAACACCTTGGTAAACATGCGATACGAACCGCCGTATAAATCGTCGGTAGCAATTACTTCATCGCCGGGTTGTAATAGTTTTATTACCGCATCAATAGCACCCATACCACTTGAAAAACACAAACAATTTTGTGCATTTTCTAATGAAGCCAAACATTTTTGCAAAGCATCACGCGTGGGGTTTTTACCTCTGGCATAAGCATAGCCTTTGTGATGACCTGGGCTTTCTTGCACATAAGTTGAGGTTTGATAAATGGGAGTCATAATGGCTCCGGTTGTTGGGTCAGGCTCTTGCCCAGCGTGTATGGCTTTGGTACCGAATTTCATAAATGTATTATATTATAGCTGACAAAGATAGGAGATATTTTATTCGCCGCGGCGAATTGTATTTGCTATTTTATATTTTATCCCGTCATTGCGAGGAGCAGTGCGTGAGCCTGAGCCAAGGGCGACAAAGCAATCCAATTGTTCGTGTGCTCGGCGAGATTATGTTGCCGAGCATACTTCGGGGAGATTGCCACGTCGGAAGCCTCCTCGCAATGACGACAAGAGTTTTTTGAATTATAAAGTGGGCCATTATACTTTTTTAATAAAATGATAACCACGTTTTATATAACCTTCTCGCAAATAAAAACGATGTGCATTTTCGTTTTCTACATAAGCATCCAGCATCATCATTTTGCAATTATTTTCTTTGGCTATATTATCCAAATAATGGCAAAGCATAGCACCAATACCAGCAGAGCGGTGTTCAGCATCTACCACCACATTGTCCATTTCCAAATATTTGCCGCTATATAGTTTTGTGCCAATCCAATACCCAGAAATACCAACACATTTTTCTCCAGCAAATACACCAATCATTTTGTAATTATTTGCAAGCATTTCATGCAATATTTCAGCACATAAATTATATTCCATATTGGGATTCAACTGCTGCAATAAAGGAAATTGAGCCAACATCTCTGCATGGGTTTCTATTTCTTTAAGATAGTATTGCATAACTGTATATTATTTTTCGTTTTTGGAAGTATTTTCTGGTTTAATTTTATCTTTATAGGGACAATGTCTGCAACCATTCTCACAGCAGTATCCACGTTTGAGATGATACGCTTCAGTAAAAACTAAATTCCCATTAGGGTCGATATAATAATCAATGCCTTCTTGCATTTTACGCTTCTATAATAATACAACCGTTTCTGTCAGAATTTAAAAAAGAATGATATATTTCTGATAAAGAAAACCGAGTTGCAAATTGTATATAATTTTGAATACGCTCTTGCGGTGAACCTTGTGGGAAAAATTCTTCACGAAGTTTTCTAATCTTATTAATATCAGTTTCGTATTTTTTTTGCGAAGTATTTTTAAGTCGCATTTCTATAGTATTTAGCTGTTCTATATTTTTATTAAACAAGTTGTCAATCTGCGGTAATAGTGTAGAATCGATGGCACTTACACGGCTTGATATTTTATCTTTGAGTTGTAGTAATAATTCAAGTTCGTCAGAGAAACTTATTTCATCTGTACTGTCTTGCAAACTTATATATTTTTCAATAATCGTTTTTTCATCAGCTAAAAAATCAGCAACATTTAAGTTTAACTTTTCTATCCGCTCATTCAAAGATTTGTTTACCAGTATAGCAGAATATCGAGGCAATAGAACAGGAAAATCTATATCATTTACAGCAAACATTTTATATAATTGCAACCAATAGGCCAAC